>CAKUHW010000121.1 GCA_934659415.1 uncultured Oscillospiraceae bacterium | reverse complement strand
ATATCCGCCTGCGCCCGAAGGGCGCCCGGAGTCTCTGAAAAGGGGCGCAGACAGCCCCTTTTGCTTCAGACAGGACAAAAGCTGCGCAGAGCCTATGGTCGCGGGCTCTGCGCAGCTTTTTTTGGTTTTCTTATGGGGGCGCGGGGGGAGAGGGCTGCACGCTCAGCTCCCGCCGCCCAGCAGCAGCCGGACGCCTGCCTGCACCAGCAGCAGCTCCGGGGCGAGACCGTCCTCCCGGGGGACGGCCAGCTCCTGCCGCTCGATCAGCTGGCCGTTCAGGGCGGGAAATTCCCGCTGAACGGCCACCAGTGCCCGTCCCTCCTCCAGACTGGACAGGGTGAGGGTATTGCGCCCGGACAGCCCGTAGCTCACCACCAGACCGGCGGGCAGCGTGCGGGTGAGGGCCGGCAGCCCGCCGGGGAGCAGGGCGGTCCGGCAGGTGAGGGCAGAGGCCCCCGCCCAGCCCGCGGCCCCCGGGGAGACCACCAGAAGGTCCAGCGCCGTGCCCAGAAGCAGCGCGGGATGACTGCACGCGCGCACCAGCGCGGCGCCGCACCCCGTCAATCTGCTGACGGCCTCCGCCAGACCCTCCTCCTGCTCCCACACGCCCACCTGCCACATGACCCTCGCCCCTTTCCTGTGGGAAATAGCGTTCCCCGGCAGGCGGGAACTATGCAGCGGAGGGGATGGAGGCCGGCCGGCGGCTCAGCCGGACTTTTTCCGCTGGGCGCGGTGGCTGTCCAGCACGTAGTTGAAGGCGCTGCCCAGAATGAGGATGTTCCCGCACAGGTAGAGCCACACCAGCAGGATGATCACCGAGGCCAGGGAGCCGTAGATCAGGGAGTAGCGGGTGGAGCGGCTCATGAAGAAGGAAAACAGCATGGAGGCCGCGGCCAGGGCGATGGAGGCCAGCAGCGCGCCCCACACCACAGAGGGCCGCGGCTTTTTCAGCGGCGCCACAAAACGGTAGAGCAGCAGGATGAACAGGAACACGACAGCCAGCAGGAACAGATACTTGACCCACTGCCAGGTGCCGAAACGCTCTACCAGGTCCTCCAGGCCCAGCAGATTGCCCAGCAGGTGAAAAAACCAGTTTCCGGTGACCACCACCGCCAGGGAGAGATAGATGGTGGCCAGCAGGAGCAGGGAGAAAACCAGACTGGCGATGAACTGCCCCACAGGCCGAAAAGTGCCCCGGCCGTAGATATCCCGCATGATGTTCATCAGCCCGCGCACGGCCGCCGCGGCAAAGAGCACCGCCAGCACGATGCCCGTAATGAGCATGGGGGTAGAGAGATTGCCGTTCACATAGGCCAGATAATCCTCAAAAATGGCGGTGACCCCCTGGGGAAGAAAGTTCAGCACATTGTCCAGCAGGGCGGCGGAGGAGAGATTGAGCTTGCCCATAAAGGCGGACAGGCAGATGAGAATGGGGAAAAAGGTGAGGATCAGAAAATAGGCCAGCTCCGCGGAGGAGCGGCTGACCCGCTTATTGAAATAGATATTTACCATATCGACAACGAAGCGGATGGGTTCCTTTTCCAGCGCAGCGTGCAGCTTTTTTTTCACAGGCATACCTCCCTCCACTGCTCCCTGGGGGACAGGGATTTTTTGCGCAGCACCAAACAGTATAGCAGAAGAAGGGGAAAAGGACAACCGGAAAATCGCGAATCGGGGCGCGGCGTGAGAAAAATGCCGGAGCGGTCTCAGGCCAGCAGGAGCTCCAGCTCCTCCACGGTGAGACCGGGGTTGAGAGCAAGACTCACGCCATAGCCGATGACCCTTGCCAGGTCGGCCACTTGCCGGTCCACGTCCCGGGGGGTGACGAACAGGCCGCCTCCGGGCAGCCCCTCGTCGTCCTCCCGCCCCAGCAGATCCATGGCCAGGGTGGAGGCCTCGGCTACGGTAGGCGCGCCTACGGCCAGCACCGGGACGCCCAGGGCCGCCCTGTCCAGCGCCAGGCGGTGGTTGCCCACCCCCGAGCCGGGGACGATGCCCGTATCGGAGACCTGCACCGTCCGGCACAGGCGGTCAAGAGAGCGGGCGGCCAGTGCGTCGACGGCGATGACGCAGGCGGGGGAGAGCTCTGCCGCCGCGGCCCGCACCAGGGCGCAGCTCTCCACGCCGGTGGCGGCCAGGACGCCGGGGGAGAGGGCGGCCACCCCCCGCAGGCCGGAGAAGCGCTCCGGCATTTCCCGCACCAGGTGGCGGGTGACCAGGGTGTGCTCCGCGGCCAGCGGACCGATAAGGTCCGGCGTGATGGCCCGGTTGCCCAGCCCTACTACCAGAGCCTCTCCCGAGGGGGGCAGCAGGGGGGCGAGCAGGTCGGCCAATGCCCGGACGGCCCGGGGAAAGGACTCCTCCTCCCGGCGCAGCAGCCCGTCCAGAGAGAGGGTCAGATAGACCCCCTCCGGCTTGCCGATGGCCCGGGCTCCCTCCGGAGTGCGCACCCGGACGCATGTCACGGGAAAGCCGCGGCATTGCCGCGCCTCCTGCTCCACGCCTTCCAGCGCCCCGCCGTGCAGGGCGTGGGCCTCCTCCGCCAGATCTGTCCGCTGCTGTGCCATGTCTGTGCGCTCCTTCGCAAGATGTTGTGCCGTTGCCGGCCGGGATGGTTAGTTTTTGTGCGAGGAAAAATTCTATGCGAAAAAATGAAAAATGGTGTTGCAATTTCCCGCGTTTGATGATAGAATACATATCTGCAATGGCAAAATGCAGTTGTGATCATATTACATCGGAGGAGGTGTTTGGTTTGCCCAATATCAAGTCTGCTAAGAAGCGTGTTCTGGTGAACGAGACCAAGGCCGCTCAGAACAAGGCTCAGAAGTCCGCGCTGAAGACCGACCTGAAGAAGTTCGACGTCGCGGTGGCCGGTGGCAACCGCAGCGAGGCCGATGCCGCTTATAAGGTGGCCGTCAAGGCTGTGGACCAGGCCGTGAGCAAGGGCCTGCTGCACAGCAACAACGCTGCGCACAAGAAGAGCGCGATGACCCTGAAGCTGAACAAGCTGGCCTGAGCACCCGCGAGAAAACGCTGCCTGAGCTTCAGGCGGCGTTTTTTGTGTTATCTGGAGTTCTGGCGTGCCGCTGTGCGGAAAGGAGCAGATGTTCCCGTGAAGAAGACCTGTGCGCTGCTGGAGGCCGCTGTCTCCTGCGGCTCTCCCACCAGAGGGACGGAGTATGCCTACGACGCGCTGACCGCCGCCGGCGCGGCGCAGCTGCTGGGCGGCGCGGTGTGCCGCCCCATGGAGAAGCTGGAGCCCGGGGCGGAGGGAGACCCCCGCCTGCGCCACCTGGACACGGTGATGGCGGTGAGCCGCAGCCTGCGGGAGCGGACGCTGTCCGCCCTGGAGGCCGGGCAGTTCCCGGTGATCCTGGGGGGCGACCACTCCGTGGCCATGGGGTCCCTGGCGGCGCTGGGGGAGTTTTACGGGGCGGAGCAGGTGGGCCTTATCTACATCGATGCACATACGGACATCAACACCGAGGAGACCTCTGCCTCCGGCTGCATCCACGGTATGGACCTGGCCGCGGCCTGCGGCCTGTGCTGCGATGCGCTCACCGTGGGAAAGAATAAGGTGAACCTGCTGGGGCGGAACGTCCACTTTATCGGGGTGCGCAGCATCGACCCGGCGGAGTACGGCATCGCCGAGGTGGAGGGGACCCACCGCTATCCGGTGCGCCGGGTCCGCCGGCAGGGGATGGAGGCGGTGATGGCGGACATCCTCCGGCAGCTGCGGGGAAAGCACATCCACATCAGCTTTGACGTGGACGCCCTGGATCCCGCGGCCTTTACCGCCACCGGCTACAACATTCCGGACGGGCTGACTCTGCCGGAGGTGGAGGCCGCCCTCCGCCTGGCTCTGGACAGCGGCCTGGTTTGCTCCTTCGAGTGCGTAGAGTATAATCCCTCCCTGGACCCGGAGGGAACGGACCGGGAGAAGCTGCTGCATATCCTCCGTCTGGTGGAGGAGCACCGCTGAGCGGCTGGGAAGGGAATTCAAATTGCTGACCGGGGCAGGACCGCGTACATGGTCCTGCCCCGGTTTTTCTTGCGTTTCCGTGCCGGGTGTGCTATGCTCAGGAAAAGAACTGTAGCAAATTTGAGAATTTGCACCACAAATGAGACAAAGGAGCCTTTCTCATGGGAATCCAACAGCTGATCGACAAATACCCCAAACAGTTTGCCCGCTACGCCGAGCAGGTGCTGGACAGCTGCTTTGGCAACTTTTTCGTCACCCTGCGGGACAAGCAGATCATATATGTCAACGCCAAGCTGGCCGACTCCATCCACATGACCAAGGAGGAGGTCACCGGGATGACCCTGGACGAGCTGCGGGAGAAGAAGCTGTGGCTGCGTTCGGTGTCCCGGGAGATGTACGACGGAAAGCGGTCCCCCTTTGACGCCTATAACATCAGCAAGTACGGCGATGAGCTGTTTACCCACATCGAGCCCATCTATGACGAGAACGGCGAGCCGATCCTCAGCGCCCAGTTTTCCATCCCGAAGCAGATGCTCACGGAGTTCTCCCAGTACATCAACCAGGAGCGGGCCAATTTCCAGAACTACAAGCACATCTCGGACTACCTGGAGGCCAGCAAGGAGGCCTCGGAGACCATCACCAGCAACAGCCCCGCCGCCCGCCTGGCCTTTGAGGACGCCCGCTATCTCAGCGCCATGGACTCCACCGTGCTCCTCT
>CAKUHW010000120.1 GCA_934659415.1 uncultured Oscillospiraceae bacterium | reverse complement strand
CAGTGGCCGTCAATGTCGGTGAACACCGTGTCCTTGCGGAAGGAGGCGCTCACGGTGACGTTGGCGCCGGGCATCTCAAAGGTCCAGCGGCCATTGCCCTTGTCGGCGACGGCCACGGCGCTGCCGTCGGCGGCGGTCACGGTAAGAGTATCCAGCACATAGCCGTCGGCGGGCTTGACGGTGAGGTACACCGCGGCGCCCTCATAGGCGCTGTTGCGGCTGGCGCTGACGCTGCCGCCCTCGGCGTCAGCTACGGTGATGCGGTAGGTGAACACCGGGGGAATAACGGGGGCGGGCCGCTCAGTCACGGTGACGGTGATGGTCCCGCGCAGCTCGTCAGACCGGTAGTTGCCCGTACCGGTAAAGGTGTAATCCAGGAATACCGTCTCCCCGGCGGAGAGACCGCTGAGCATGGCCGGGATGTCCCCGGCGGCGATATCGGTCCCGGCGGCGCTGCCTGTGCGATAGCTGTAGTGCAGCTCGCCGGTGGCAGTCTCGCCGGCCGCGCCCTCAAAGGCGGGGCAGCGGAAGCTGCCGCCCTCGCCGGCGTAGATGGTCTGCTCCCGCTGGGTGGTATCCGTAGCGGCGGCGGGGAGGATGTCCGCCGTCAGCCCGTTCAGCTCGGGCTGGACCAGGGTGTACTTATAGGCGTCGGCCCCCTTCAGGGCCAGCTGGCCGGTCACGGTCACGGCCTTGCCCGTACCGGCGTCGGGGTCGGCAAAGACGGCGGTCACGCCGGAGAAGTCCAGACTGACGTCATCCAGGAACTCCACCCCCAGAAGAGTGCCGCCGGTCAGCTCTGCCGCCGCGGTGCCGTCGTAGGTCTTGCTCCGGGCGGTGATGCTGCCGGAGGACACGGTGACCGCGGTGGACGAGAAGGAGACCCGGACGGTCAGCGCATCGTAGCGGCTGCTGAAGTAGCCGTAGGAGATGCTTGCGGGCTTTCCGTTATAGGTGGCGGTCACCGTGCGGCCGAAGTGGAAGCCGGAGGCGGCGGTCAGGCTCATGCTCAGGACGCCGCTGTAGCTGTAAGCGCTGGAGAGCACGGTGTCGCCGGTGTGGAAGGCGGTGAGGTCGGAGGTGTCCACCGTGCCGCTCTCCCCGGGCTCCGGACCGGTGAGGGTCAGGGTGTCGATCTCCCGGGACTCATCGTTCCCCACGGTGTACCACACGCGCAGGCTTTTGCTCCGGGCCGAGTCCCTTACGGTCTCAAGCATGGCATAGCAGCTGTCGCTGCCGTCCATCTGCTTGAGGGAGACGGTGAAGCCGCCGGCAAAGCGGTAGCCGTCCATATTGCTGAGGGTGACGGTGGAGAGGTAGACCTTGCCGTCCTCAAACACGTCCTCGGCGGTGAGCTGGCGGATCCTCGTGTTGGAGCCCACATAGGGCACCTCGTACCAGGCGGTATTGGCATTTGCACCCGCCAGTCTGACCGCGCCGGACTCAGGAGAAAAGGCGCCCAGGGAGTAGTGCTGCCCCGCAGCGGGATCCGGCCGGTAGACGGACACGCCGTTGATGTGTTCGCCGGGGTTATTCACACTGTAGGTATAGATCGGGTCGTACACCGCGCAGGAACGGGTGACGGTGCAGGTCTGGCCGTCCTCCGAGACGGTGCACACCGTGCCGCTGGTCCCGTTGAAGTCGCCGGCGACGGTCCCGGCAAAGGCGGAGCCGGGCTTGGCCCGCAGCACGGCCCGCACCCGGTAGTCGCTGCCGCTATGGAACACGGTCTCCTCCTCCGTGAGCTCCCGCCACTGGCCGCCGTCGGAGATCTGGAAGGAGGCCTCCTCCAGGGTGTAGGGGCACAGGCCGTAGCCGTCGACGGAGAAGTTGAACCAGGTGCTGCGGATGGTCTCGCCGTCAATGGGCCAGGTGGCGCTGGACACGGAGACCTTGCGGATGACCGTCTCCCCCAGGGGCAGGAGGAGCCGCAGCTCATCGGTGGAGTTTAAGACGATCAGGGCATCCTTTCCGTTGATGGAGGCGGAGGGTACCCGTGGAGAAAAGGCGCGGCCCGTCTCGGGGCGCAGCGTCAGGAGAATGGCGTAGACCGGTCCGTCCGCCACATCATCCAGGAAAGAGCAGGCTTCCCAGCAGGAGCTGTCCTCTCCCTCGGTCCACTGGTAGAGGCCCGCGCTGATCACCGTGAAATCGCCGCTGCCCTGGGCCTGGGCAAGGATGCGCTCCTCCCAGTCCGAGAAGCGGCTGCCAACCTCCGCCGTCTCGGGTACGGCGCTCACCTCCACGGGGGAGATCTCCTCCGCGGTCTCCGGGGCATCTCCCACCTTGAACCAGGCGAAGAGGGAGAGGGAGCCGATGGAGCTGAGGGAACCCGCAGACATGGCGTCCGTCTGCCACGCGCCCTCCACGGCGGCGGTGACGGAGCTGCCGAACTGGTATCCGAAGTCCGCCTGCAGGGAGACGGTGGCCAGGTACCAGCTGTCCTGTTCAAAGGTGTCCTGCCCGTACAGACGGCCCAGGGGCATGGAACTGCCCGGGACGGATACCTTCGTCCAATTGACGCTGGTTGCGTAATAGGGCGCATCGGCGTCCACCCGGGCAGTATAGTCCGCCGCCTCGCCCACCCGGGGCGCGGTGAGCTCCACGGTGACCGCGCCGATCTCCGTGGGCGGCACGTAAGACACGGCCCATGCCGTGAGCGGCGCCGACAGGCACATCAGCAGGGCCAGCAGAAGACTTGCAAAACGCTTTTTCATAGTTGGCTTCCTTCCTTTCCTTGCGGTGGGGGCCTGTCCGTTCCCGCCCCCGGCTGCCGAGAGTGTCCACCCTGAGCATACCAGACGGGCGGAAAAAATGCAGCGGAAATTTCCGCTTTGTCACGGTCGAAGCGGAAACACTCCGACCGCTCTTGTCAAACGCAGGGGTATCCAGTATAATGAAGAAAATGTCTGCGCCTGGCACAGACGGGCAGGAGGAGAGATCGGCCATGTTCAGGGATCGGCTCAACGAATACATCGCGCAGCTGGGGTGCTTCGGGCGGGAGCTGGCGCAGGCCAGCGGGCTGTCCCCGGCCACCATCAGCCGCTATCGCAGCGGAGAACGCCGTCCGGAGAGTGAAGCGGAGCGGGCGAAGCTGGCCGCAGGCATTGCCCGCCTGGCTGCCGGCCGTGGCCATCCGGAGCTGACGGAGCAGGCCGTGGCGCAGGAGCTGGAGCGCTTTTTTGCCACGGACGGGGTGGACGCCGGCCGCCTGCAGGCCAACCTGAACAGTCTGCTCTCGGCGCTGTCCCTCACTGTGGCCGATCTGGCCCGGGGTACCAATTACGATGCCTCCTATCTCTCCCGGATCCGCAGCGGTCAGCGGCGTCCCGCCGATGGGGAGGGCTTTCTCTCCGCGGTGGCCGCCTTTGCCCTGCGGCGGTGCGACGGCCCGGCACAGCGCCGCGCCCTGGCGGAGCTGGCGGGGGCCCCGGAGGGGGCGGACGAGGAGGAGCTGCGCGCCTGCCTGATCCGCTGGCTGGGGGGCGGTCATGGGGGCGAAGAGGGCGGCGGCCGGGGCGAGGACGGCGGCGTCTCCTCCTTCCTGCGGCAGGTGGATGAGTTCGACCTGGACGCCTATATCCGCGCCACCCGCTTTGACCAGCTGAAGGTGCCCGCAGCCCCCTTCCAGCTGCCTCTCTCCCGGACCTACTACGGGCTGGAGCAGATGCGCGCCGGGGAACTGGACTTTCTCAAGGCCACGGTGCTGGGCCGGTCGGATGCGCCGGTCTTTCTGTGCAGTGATATGCAGATGGACGATCTGGCACAGGACGAGGACTTTGCGAAGAAGTACAAGCTTGGCCTGGCCCTGATGCTGAAAAAGGGACTGCAGCTCAGCGTGGTGCACAATCTGGACCGTCCCTTTCATGAGCTGATGCTGGGTCTGGAGGGGTGGATCCCGCTGTACATGACCGGACAGATCTCCCCTTACTATCTCAAGGGAGTGCAGAACAACGTCTACGGGCACCTGCTCAACGTGTCCGGCAGCGCGGCGCTGTCCGGCGAGTGCATCGCCGGGGCCCATGCCCGGGGCCGGTACGAGCTGGTGAAGGGCGGCGAGGCCCTGCGCTATTACCGGGACCGGGCGGAGGACCTTCGGAAAAAGGCCCTTCCCCTGATGGAGATCTACCGGGAGGGGCGGCAGTCCGCCCTGACGGCCTTTCTCCTGACGGACGCCCAGACGGCCGGCCCCCGCTGCCGTCTGCTCCCTGCCCCGCCGCTGTGTACCCTCGGAGAGGAGACCCTGCGCGCCATGCTGGACGCCCGGACCCTGCTGGAGGATGTAAAGCGCTCTGTCCTGGAACGCGCCGCCGCCCGGCGGGAGCGTCTGGAGACCATCCTGGTCCACAGCCCGGTGGCCGACCGCTTTCCCGTCCTGACGGAGGAGGAATTTGCCCGCACACCGCCGCCCCTCCCATTTCCGGAGTCGGACCTGCCCTACACCTGGGAGGAATACTCCCTCCACCTAGCCCGGACCGAAGACTATGCCCGGTCCCACGGCAATTACAGCTTCCGTCCCTGCGCCGCCGCCCTGCGCAACATCAGCCTCACGGTCTGCACCGGCCGGTGGGCCATGGTGTCCAAGGGCAGGGCCCCGGCCATCCACTTCCTCATCCGCTACCCGAAGCTGCGCGCCGCCCTGGAGGGCTTTCTGGAGAACCAATAAAAGCAAAAAGTGCAGGGCCCTGCTCACGGAGGACCCTGCAC
>CAKUHW010000119.1 GCA_934659415.1 uncultured Oscillospiraceae bacterium | reverse complement strand
CCCCAGGGCCAGCACATGTCCCCCCAGGTTCAGCAGGGCATGCTCCACGCCGTGTGCCTGCAGGTATTCCTTCATCCGGTCGGCGATATAGCCTTTGGCCACAGCCCCCAGATCCAGCACGGTCTCCGGGTCGTCAAAGGTGAGGACGTCCCCCTCCAGATGCACCGTTTCATAGCCCGTGTGGGCCATGGCCTCGGCCAGGGCTTCGGCCGTCGGGGCGGATGGGCTCTGGGAGGAGAAGCCGTACAGGGCGCTGACGCCGCCCATGGTGATGTCGAACCGTCCGCCGGTGAGGGCGCAGTAGTCCAGCGCCGTCTCCAGCACCTGTCGCATGGGGGCGGACACCGTGCCGCCGCCGGCGGCGTTCAGCCGGTAGAGCTCACTGTCCTCCCGGGTGCGGGAGAAGACTTTTTCGTAGTCCGCGCACAGGTCCAGGCACCCCTGCAGGACCTCCGGGTCCGCCCCCTCGCCGTACAGGGTGACGGTGATGATGGTGTCCAGCGCAAAGGTCTGCCCCTGCAGCGGCTGGGCCTGCCGCTGCCCGCAGCCGCCCAGACACAGGAGCAGACAGGCCAGAAGAGCGGCTGGAAAATTTCGCCGAATGAAACCTCGTTTTATTTTTATCAAAAAAGCCATGATTTTTTCTTGCACTTCTTTCAAATCGTGCTATAATATGACGATACCATTTTAAGCTGGGGGAGGATCTTTTGCAAGAGCATTCTTGCCTGCCCGGCTTATGAGTAAGGAGGAAGGATCGTGTCAATCAGATTGCTGCACGGAGTCCGGCTCCCGCAGAAGGAAGGGACCGCCGACTGCAAGCCCAACCGGATGCCCGTGCCCGCAACCGTCACCATCCCCATGGCCATGCACATCGGCGCGCCGGCCAAGCCGGTGGTCAAGCCCGGGGACAGCGTGAGGGTGGGCCAGCTCATCGCAGAGGCGGGGGGCTTTGTCTCCGCGCCGGTGTACTCCAGCGTATCCGGCACCGTGAAGAAGGTGGAGGAGGTCGCCCCCTTCAACGGCACCAGGGCCATGGGGGTCGTCATCGAGACCGACGGCCTGCAGGAGCCCTGGGAGGGCCTCACCCCCCCTGAGGTCACCGACCTGAAGAGCTTTGTGGATGCCGTGCGCGCCAGCGGCGTGGTGGGTCTCGGCGGCGCAGGCTTCCCCACGGCGGTCAAGCTCAGCGTGGAGCCCGAGCGGGTGGACTACATCTGCGTCAACGGCGCAGAGTGCGAGCCCTACATCACCACCGACACCCGCACCATGCTGGACGACGGCGAGCTGCTGGCCGAGGGCATCGGCCTGCTGCAGAAGTATTTCCAGCCCAAGGAGATCTACGTGGTCATCGAGGACAACAAGCCCCAGTGCGTGCGCCGCATGAAGGAGCTCACCGCCGATGTGGAGCACGTCTCCGTCATCGCCCCTCCCTCCCTGTATCCTCAGGGCGGTGAGAAGGTGCTGATCCACAACACCACCGGGCGCATCGTGCCCGCGGGCAAGCTGCCCATTGATGTGGGCTGCATCGTCATCAACACCACCACCACCGTGGCCATCACCCGCTATATCAAGACCGGTATGCCCCTGGTGGAGAAGTACATCACCGTGGACGGCAGCGCCATTGCCAACCCCCAGAACGTGATCGTGCCCATCGGCGCCAGAGTGCAGGACGTGATCGACTTCTGCGGCGGCTTCAAGACCGAGCCCGGCAAGGTCATTTTCGGCGGTCCCATGATGGGTATGTCCATGCCCGACACGGACTCCATCGTGGTCAAGAGCACCAACGCCATCCTCTGCTTCGACAAGAAGGATGCCGTGCTGCCCGAGCCCACCGCCTGCATCAAGTGCGGCCGCTGCATCAGCCACTGTCCCCTGAAGCTCATGCCCGCCGACATTGAGACGGCCTATGAGCTGAACAAGCCCGAGGATCTGAAGGCCCTGCAGGTGAACCTGTGCATGGAGTGCGGCTGCTGCTCCTACGTCTGTCCCGCCCGCCGCCCCCTGGTGCAGGTGAACAAGCTGGCCAAGCAGATGCTCAACGAGTACAACAACAAGCTGAAGGCCGAGGAAGAGAAGCGTAAGGCCAAGGAAGCGGAAAAGGAGGCGAACAAGGCATGAGTGATCTGATCGTCAGCGTCTCCCCCCACATCCGGGCCAAGGACTCCACCCAGACCATCATGCGGGACGTGCTGATCGCCCTGCTCCCCGCGGTGGTGGCCTCCGTGATCTTCTTTGGCTTCCGGGCTCTGCTGGTGGAGATCGTCAGCGTGGCCTTTGCCATGTTCTTTGAGTGGGGGTTTGAAAAGATCTGCAAGCGCCCCAATACCATCGGCGACCTGTCCGCCGCCGTCACGGGCCTGATCCTGGCCCTGAACCTGCCGGTGTCCCTGCCTCTGTGGCAGGTGATCTTCGGCGACCTGGTGGCTATCGTGGTGGTCAAGCAGCTCTTCGGCGGCATCGGCCATAACTTTGCCAACCCCGCCATCACCGCCCGTATCGTCATGCTGCTGGCCTTTGCCGGCCCCATGACCAACTGGGTCATCCCCAACCACGCCGTGGACGCCGCCACCTCCGCCACCCCCCTGGTCACCCTGGGCAGCGGCGGCTCCGTCAGCCTGCTGAGCCTGTTCCTGGGCAACGTGGGCGGCAGCCTGGGCGAGACCTCCGCCCTGGCCCTGCTCCTGGGCGGCATCTATCTGATGATCCGCAGGGTCATCTCCTGGCATACCCCCGTGGCCTTCATCGGCACGGTGTTCCTTCTGTCCCTCATCAAGGGCGGCCCCGCCTTCGGCCTGGCTGAGATTCTGGCCGGCGGCCTGTTCCTGGGCGCCATCTACATGGCTACCGACTATGCCACCACCCCCTCCACCAACGCCGGGCGCGTGGTATTCGGCATCGGCGCGGGCCTGCTGACCTGCGTGATCCGCTTCTTCGGCAACTATCCTGAGGGCGTTTCCTTCTCCATCCTGCTGATGAACATCCTGAGCCCCTACATCAGCAAGTGGACCCGCAGCAAGCCTCTGGGAGGTGTGAAGGTATGACAAAGAGCAAGAGCAATGCCAAGGCCGACTTTGTAATGCCCATCCTGGTGCTCACCCTGATCTGCCTGGTATGCAGCGCCATCCTGGCCTACACCAACAAGGTCACGGCCCCCATCATTGAGGAGACCGAGGCCTCCATCGCCGCTGCCGCCCGGAAGGAAGTTCTGCCCGAGGCGGACGACTTCACCCAGGTGGACGCCGATCTGGGCGAGGACAGCTTCGTCACCGCCGTGTACAAGGCCAACAACGGCGCTGGCTATGTGTTCATGATCACCTGCAACGGCTACGGCGGCAAGAACACCATGAACCTCATCTGCGGCATCGGCGCCGACGGGAAGATCGTGGGCACCAAGACCCTGTCCCATGCGGAGACCGCCGGCCTCGGCTCCAAGACCGCCGAGGACGACTTCCGCAGCCAGTTCACGGGTGAGGACGCCTCCCTCAGCGGCGTGGAGACCATCACCGGCGCGACCTTCTCCTCCAACTACTACATCGAGGGGATCCGGTCCGCCTTCGCCGCCTATGAGCAGGTCAGCAAGGAGGGGTGAGCTTATGAAACACAACAGACTGAAAACGCTGACAAACGGCATTATCAAGGAGAACCCCGTGCTGGTGCTGGTGCTGGGCACCTGCCCCACCCTGGCCACCTCCACCCAGGCCTCCAACGCCTTCGGCATGGGCATCGCGGCCACCATCGTGCTGCTGTGCTCCAACATCTTTATCTCCCTGCTGCGCAAGGTCATCTCCGACAAGGTGCGCATCCCCTGCTACATCGTGCTCATCGCCAGCTTCGTCACCGTGGTGCAGATGGTGCTGCACGCCTTCGCCTATTCCATCTATGACGCGCTGGGCATTTACCTGCCCCTGATCGTGGTCAACTGCATCATCCTGGGCCGGGCGGAGATGTTTGCCAACAAGAACTCCGTGCTGGACTCCGCCCTGGACGCCATCGGCATGGGCATCGGCTTTACCCTGACCCTGTTCGTCATGGCCTCCATCCGTGAGATCTTCGGCAACGGCACCTGGTACGGCATGCCCATCCCCGTGCTGGCCGACAACCACATCTCCATCCTCACCATGGCCCCCGGCGGCTTCTGCATCTTCGGCTGCCTCATCGCCCTGGTGAACAAGTTCGGCAAGTATAAGCCCAAGAAGACCGAGTTCGGCTGCGAGGGCTGCCCCTCCGCCGCCGCCTGCGGCAAGCTGGGCTGTGCCGGCTGTGAGAGCGGAAAGGAGGAGGCTGCCCAGTGAAAACCATGCTTGTTATCATCCTGACTGCCGTCTTCGTCAATAACTACGTGCTGCAGCAGTTCCTGGGCATCTGCCCCTTCCTGGGCGTGTCCAAAAAGCTGGACCAGGCCACGGGCATGTCCATCGCGGTCATCTTCGTCATGCTGCTGTCCACCGCCGTCACCTTCCCCATCCAGTACTTCATTCTGGACCGCAACGGACTGGGCTATATGCAGACCATCGTGTTCATCCTGGTCATCGCCGCCCTGGTGCAGCTGGTGGAGATCATCCTGAAGAAGTACATCCCCGCCCTCCACGCCTCCCTGGGCGTGTACCTGCCCCTGATCACCACCAACTGCGCGGTGCTGGGCGTGTGCATCAACAACGTGGACTCCTACATGGTGGCCGGCACCTCCTTCGGCTATACCTTCCTGCAGGCCATCCTGAACGCCTTCGGCTCCGGCCTGGGCTTCTTCCTGGCCATGGTGCTGTTC
>CAKUHW010000118.1 GCA_934659415.1 uncultured Oscillospiraceae bacterium | reverse complement strand
GGTGATGTTCTTGTTCTTTGCGGTAAAGGACTCGCCCAGGGCCCCGATGACCTTTTCCATGGAGGTAGAGCCGTCGGTGGAGACGCTGCCGCTCTTGCTGCCGCAGCCGGCCAGAACGCCCAGCATCAGAAGGGCGGCAAGGGCAATGGATGCAAACTTTTTCATAGTGAAACTCCTCTCGTTTCTTCACATATTCGATCTGTTCCGTACGTCTTTCATGATAGAGAGGAAATGTAAAGTGGGAAAGACGGCCTTTGTAAAATCGATGTAAGATATGTGCCCCACGGGAGGACCCGCTGCGCGGCAAGGGCAGAGCCCTTGCCCTACGGGGGCGGCGGAGGCCAAAGGCTTCCGCCAGTCCCATGCCCCCCTTGTGCAAAGGGGGCAAAACCTTTGGCCTGCCCGGTCCGCCAAGTCTAAAAAAGGCCCGCCGCGGAAAACCGCGGCGGGCCCATGGGTCATTTTGTTGTTTTCGGTCAGCTGAGGTAGTTGAAGGGGTTCACGTGGCGGTTGTTCACCCGCACCTCAAAGTGGCAGTGGTAGCCGGTGGCGGTGCCGGTCATGCCCGCCTTGGCGATGGCCTGGCCCTGATAGACCCGCTCGCCCACGCTCACCAGCAGGGAGGAGTTGTGGCCGTAGTAAGTCTTGGTGCCGTTGTCGTGGGTGATGACCACCAGCTTGCCGTAGCTGCCGCTCCAGCCCGCGGTGGTGACCAGACCGCCGTCCGCCGCCTTGATGGTGGTGCCGTAGGGACAGGCGATGTCGATGCCCTGGTGGAAGTCATAATAGCCGAACAGATAGCGGTAGCCGTACCCGGAGGTGAGGGTGCCCTTCACCGGCCAGATGAAGTAGCCGTTGGAGGCCGTCTTGGGCCGGGGGGTGGTACCGGTGTACATATAGGTGGTGGTGGGCTCCACGATGGTCTCGGAGGAGAGCACGGTGCGCTCCACCTCAATGCCGTTGACGTAGGTCACGTCGGCGTTCACCAGGGCGGCACCGTCCTCCCCCTGCTCCTTCAGGGAGGTGTTGCCCACATAGAGGTTGGCCGTCTCGATATATTCCACGGGGCTCTCCAGCACGCTCTCATAGGTCTCGTTGGCGTGGGTGCGCACGGAGAGGAAGGGAATGGCCTGCTGGATGATCAGCACCTGGCCCACATACAGCTTGTTGATGTTCAGCCCCGGGTTCAGGGCGGACATCTCCGCGGGGGTCAGACCGTTGCTGTAGGCGATCTTATTAAAGGTGTCCCCGGCCTGGACGGTGTAGTTGGCCTCCTCCACCCGGCTGGCGGTGAGGGCAGCGTACAGGTCCTCGGTCTGGTACTCCATGTTGGCGGGCAGCTCCACGGGGTAGGTCTCCACGGTCTCCACAAAGTCGTAGTCGGAGGTCTCGTCGGTCAGATAGGGCTGGGCGATGCGGGTGAGCAGGGCGTCCAGCTCCTCCAGAGAGGGGGCGTAGCCCATCTCCACGCCGTCCACGCTGACGGCATAGGCCTGCACCAGGGCGCCCACGCTGTCAAACATGGCGTCCTCCACCTGGGAGACGTCGCTGAAGTCGCCGTCGGTCACCAGGGCGGAGGTCAGGGCGATCTGCCCCTGATAGTCGTACTCCTCGCCCAGAATGCTGGCGGCCCGGCTCTCCACCTTGGCCACGATGGACTCCACGCTCTCCTCCTCGGACAGCACGCCCACCTCCACGCCGTCCACGCTGAGCACGTAGGCGCGGCTGTACATCTTATTGAAGCTGAGTACGCCGATCACCAGCCCCAGCACGGCCAGATACAGCAGGGGCGACACCGGATGCCGGGCCACAGCCCCCGCGGCCTTATCCCAGGCCCGCAGCAGACCCACGCGCCGCCGCTCGCCAAAGGCCAGTACCTTCAGCCACTTCCGGCGCAGGGTCGATCTCTGTTTTTCCTGATGCTCCTTCACAAAACACGCCTCCGGTCTTTCAGGTAAATCAAAACGGCCGGGAAGCGGTTACGAATCCCTGCCCAAAGGTTACAAATTAGTTACAAGGGGTATCCTACACCCTTTTTGCCCATCCGTCAAGTAAAAATCGCGTCTTTCCCTGTGGTCCCCCTCTCCCGGAGGGGGCATATGTTGTGTATTTCCCCCGGTACGGCGGGAAATCCGGCACGATATGTGGGCAAACCGTCATTTTCCACAAAATTTCGCCCGGTTTTTCGGCGCGCCCGGTTGACGCGCCCGCCGCCGGGGACTATAATAAGGAAAAGGATATCTGACCCACAGGAGGAAGCCATGGGAAAATTCGACGGCGTGCTTTTTGTCACCGATTATGACGACACCTTATATAACAGTCACCTCACCGTAGCCCCGGAGGACCACGCGGCTATCCGCTACTTCACCGGGGAGGGGGGTATTTTCACTGTGGCCACTGGCCGGGCCCACCGCACCTTCACCCCGCAGATCGAGAAGGAGCACCTCTCCTTCGGCGCGCCGGTGGTGCTGTCCAACGGCGCGGCCATCTACGACTACGCCGCGGACCGCTATGTGGTCCGCACCCGGCTGGACGCCGGTACCCCCGCGCGCATGGAGCAGCTGTGCGCCGCCTTTCCCCAGCTGGGGTTCGAGGCCTACCACGGGGAGGACATCTATGTATACAACCCCAACCTGGTCACGGAAAAGCACCTGGAGCGGGTGGGCGTCCCCTCCACCCTCTGCCCCATCGCCGCCATGCCCACCCCGTGGAACAAGGTCATTCTGGAGCAGGAGCACAGCGTGCTGGAGCAGGTGCGCGCCTACGCCCTCGCCCACTGGGACGACTACTACGAGGTGATCTTCTCCAACTACTACCTGCTGGAGATGACCCACAAGAACAGCAACAAGGGCACCATGGTGGCCCGCATCCGGGACGATCTGGGCATCGACCCCCGCAGGGTCTACTGCATCGGGGACAACCTGAACGACCTGCCCATGCTGGCCCTGTCCGCCATTCCCTTCGCCCCGGGCAACTGCTGTCGGGGGCTGAAGGACTGGGGCGCCCGGGTGCTGTGCAGCTGCGACGACCACGCCGTGGCCCAGGCCATTCGGATTCTGGATGATACCCTTTAGGCAGGGGCAGAGCCCTTGCCCTACGGGTGCGCAGCCCCCAAACCAGGCAGGCCAAAGGGCTTTGAGTCAAGCGCCCCTGTGTAAGGGGAGCTGGCACGGCGAAGCCGTGACTGAGGGGTTGTCACCATGGCCGTCTGCCTTTGCCCCGGTAACAATCCCCCCAGCCAGCAAAGGGCGCTGGCGTCTCTCGCTGCGGCTCGGTCACCTCGCGGCTCTGACATGCCACCGGCATGTCATTCACTACCGCTCGGCCGCTTCGCTACCCTTTACACAAGGGGGGTATAGGTCCGGCAGAGATCAATGGCCCCTGCGTGTCTGTAGGGTGGGGCCGAAGCAAAAGACCCGCCGCGGAAGTTCCGCGGCGGGTCCTCGTTTTTTATTTTGTTGCGCTCAGAACACGGCGACCACAGCGCCCTGATAGGTCTCGTCGATGAAGTTCTTCACCTCGTCGGAGCGCAGCACCTCCAGCAGGGCCTGCACGGCGGCGTTGTCCTCGTTGCCCTCCTTCACGGCCACGATGTTGGCGAAGGTGGAGGCGCCCAGGCCCTCGGCGGACTCGGTGGCCAGGGCATCGGCCACCTTCAGGCCCGCGCCGATGGCGTAGTTGCCGTTGATGACGGCGATGTCAACATCCTGCAGGGTCTCGGTGAGCAGCTTGGCCTCCAGCTCCACGATCTCAAAGTTGTGGGGGTTCTCCACAATGCTCTCCTTGGTGGCGTTCAGCCCGGCATCCTCCTTCAGCTTGATGAGCCCCTCCTGCTCCAGCAGCAGCAGGGCGCGGGCCTCGTTGGTGCCGTCGTTGGGCACGGCGATGGTGGCGCCGTCGGGCAGGTCAGCCAGAGAAGCGGTCTTGCCGGCGTAGATGCCGAAGGGCTCGTAGTGGATGGCGGCCACGCTCACCAGATGGGTGCCGTTCTCGGCGTTGAAGTTCTCCAGATAGGGCAGGTGCTGGAAGTAGTTGGCGTCCAGCTCCCCCTCCTCCACGGCGGTGTTGGGGATGATATAGTCGTCAAACTCCACGATCTCCAGCTCCACGCCGCGCTCGGCCAGCAGGGGCTTGACGAACTCCAGAATCTCGGCATGGGGCGTGGGGGAGGCGCCCACGCGCAGCTTTACGGTCGCCGCGGGCTCGGAGGCGCTGGGGGTGGAAGAGGGCTGGGTGCCGGCGGAGGGCTTGGCGGCGTTGCCGGAACAGCCGGCCAGCAGGGTCAGGGACAGGGCGGCCGCAAGGGCCAGAGAGAACAGCTTCTTTTTCATTTTGGTTGACTCCTTTCATGATCGGGCAGGTCCCCAGGGGCATCAAAAAACGCCCCTGACTTTGAACAGTCAAGGACGAGAGCTTTCACGCTTCGTGGTACCACCTTGCTTCACCCGGACCTCACAGCCCGGGCCTTACAGAGTACTGACATACTCCTGTGCTGTGACGGGCACACCCGGCGCGACCTAAAGGGAGGCCCCCTCTCGACCGCGCGGCTCCGAGACCATGTTCACCGCAGCCTTCCGTACCCGTTTCCAGCTCCCCGGGCTCTCTGTGCCGTATCTCTGCGCTTACTCTTCTCTTCATCGCTTTTTGCAACCGGTATTCAGTTGTTGGGCATAGTGTATCGGAGAAATAGGTTTTTGTCAATCGGGAAACCAGACAAAAGCGCAGGGGGGCTCCGGGCAAAATTTTGTCAGCCCGCACTTATCAGCGTGACCGAGCCCGCCCGGACGGTCTCCCGG
>CAKUHW010000117.1 GCA_934659415.1 uncultured Oscillospiraceae bacterium | reverse complement strand
AAATATTGTCTAACTTTTGGGGGTCACTTCACAAAGAAACGCCCGGCGGCTTTTCTATGGAAAAGGAGGGAGAAGGTCAAAGTAAGGTGTTGCCCAGGTTCTGCAGGAAAGAGTCCATATAGCTGCGGTTGATGGAGTAGCTGGCCCGGGCGCCCTGCTTGTCCATATTGATGAACCCGGCGGTGACCAGGGAGTTCATATGGTGGGAGATGGTGGCCGGGGAGAGGCCCATGCGCTCGGCCAGGTCCTGCCCGCAGAGGGACTCGCTCTTCAGCAGCTTGAGGATATCCAGCCGCCGCTTGTCCGCAATGGCCTTCAGCCGCTCGGAGAGGTACTCGGTGTTGTCGCTGTAGCGGCCCACCAGCTGGGCCAGCCGGTGATGGCGGATGCCGGGGATGAAGTAGACGGGGCTGTCCGGCATGGTGTGGTCCCACACCATGCCGATGCCGTTGAAGAAGGCGGCGCTGGGGCAGAGGGCCAGCTGCTCGGCGGAGATGCGGCTCATGCCCAGCTGGCGCAGATACTCCGGCGCGTCGCTGGACAGATCCTGCCGCACCTGCTCGGCAGTGGCGCAGTAGTCCTCCCGCAGGGGGGCGCAGTGGGCGCGGATGACCGGCGCGCACAGCGCCAGCAGCTCCTGGTACTGCTCCAGATACCGGCGGGGCTGCCGCCACAGCTGGGTGCAGATCCACTTGGTCTGCTGGCTGCAGGGGTAGGCGGCGAGAAAGCGCATGAGGGAGTCAAAGTCGGTCACCTCCGCGGGGAGGCCGGGCTCGCAGTTCAGCGTCAGGGCGATCAGCCTGCCCACGGGCAGGTCCGCCTCCGGCAGAGGCGGCTGGTGGAGCAGGTGGAAAAAGGCCCAGATCAGCCGGTGGTCATTGGGGCTGTTGGGCTGGTAGAAGGCGCTCAGCAGCTCCTTCCGGCCCTCCAGCACCGCCAGAAGCTCCTCCTCCATGGCCTGGATGGGGGCGGCCAGAGCCGCCAGATCCTCCGGGGGGATGCTGTACTTCCGGGCCAGACTCTCGCAGATCCCGGCCACGGAGCCGGGAATTTCCGGCGGACCGCCGAAGCAGCGCTCCAGAGTAAAGTTCAGCTCGATGCCTGGGTCAAAGTCCGGGAGACAGCGTATGTCCATATCCATGCAGGAAAGACCTCCAAACCAAAATGCCCGTCCCCGGGAGAGAATAAAGAACTGCGGTGCGGTTCTAAAACTGCTGAGAGCCTCGCAGCGTTCGCCGCGGGCCGTGGGCGGACAACCCCTCAGTCACCTTCGGTGACAGCTCCCCTTACACAGGGGAGCCTAAGGGCTCTGCACTGAAAAGCCGCTGCGGCTCAGGCTTTTTCAGCATACCACGCCCCGGCGGAAAAAGCAAGAAAAAAGATTGAAAATTTGATGTTTATCGAAAATGTAAAGAAAGACGTGCGAGGCAAACCTGCATTTATTCAATTGAACAACGGGAAAATACAGGCTTAGCCGTTGACAAATGCAATTCGGCAAGTTAAAATAGCAAACATAAATTCCTGAGGCTTCGATGACCATCGAAATCAGACCGGAGCGGTAGTTACGGATGAAATGGCCGCCGGGCGATTCGCCGCCGGTACCCTGCTGGGGCGAAAATCAAGGGAAGAAAGGGAGTAAGATGTATGAGAATTGGAAAGCGTGTGCTCTCGCTGCTGCTGAGCGCCGTGATGGCGTCCTCGCTGGCGCTCACCGGCGTAAGCGCGGCGGGGCTTTCCGGCGCGGCTGCGGACGACGGTCTGTGGCAGAAGCCGGAGTACACGGACGCCGTTGACTACAGCGGCGTGGACCGGACCCTCGTCTTCGAGGGCGGCAGCTGGTCCAAGGTCACAGACGACGGCAAGGTCCAGCTGGAGAACGGCGGCGACCTGCACGCCTCCACGGATCTGGTGGAGGTCATCGTCGTGCTGGAGGAGCAGCCGCTGATCAAGGCGGCGGCTGGGGCCGGCATGGAGGGCGATGTGGCCGCCTACCTGTCCACCGCCCAGGCTGTGAGCGAGGAGCAGCAGCTGCTGCGCGCCCACGCCGACATGCGCGCTGAGATCGCCGCCCTGTGCGGCGGCCAGGCGGACACCGACGGCTACGACTACACCGCCGTGCTCAACGGCTTCTCTATGACCATGCCCTACGGCAGGATCGCCGAGGCGGAGGAGCTGCCCGGCGTGAAGTACATCCGCCTGTCCAACACCTACTCCGTGCCCGAGGACCAGACCAGCTATGATCTGGCCATGGCCAACAGCACCGGTATGATCGGCTCCGACGAGGTCAACGACATGTCCTTCGCCGGCGCGGACGGCACCGGCGCCCTGGTGGCCATTCTGGACACCGGTATTGCCCAGGGACACGAGGCCTTCTCCGTGCTGCCCGCCTCCGGCCGCTACACTGAGGAGGGCCTGCAGGCGGTGCTGGACGGCACGAAGCTGTCCTCCGGCATCACCGACGCGGCGGACGCCTGGATCAGCGCCAAGATCCCCTATGCCTATAACTACGCCAACATGACCAAGGGCGGCTATTCCACCGCCCAGCCCCACGGCACCCATGTGGCCGGCATCGTGGCGGGCAACAACGGCGAGGATTTCTTCGGCGTGGCCCCCCAGGCCCAGCTGCTGGTGATGAAGGTGTTCGACGAGCAGGGCTCCACCAGCGACGCGGCCCTGAACGCCGCCCTGGACGATGCGGTGAAGCTGGGCGCGGACTCCATCAACATGAGTCTGGGCTCCACCGCCGGCTTCTACTATGACCGCATCAGCGAGGACGAGGCCTACAACAACTGCTGGGACGCGGGGGTGAACCTGCTCATCGCCGCCGGCAACGAGTATACCAACGCCCTCTACAACCAGTACGGCAACAACCTGGGCCAGGCCAACACCCCGGACAACGCCGCCGTGGCCAGCCCCTCCACCAGCTACGCCGCTCTGTCCGTGGCCAGCGTGAACAACGCCAAGGTCAAGAGCAACTTCTTCAAGCTGGGGGATAAGGACGCGGACGACGACAGCCGCATCTCCTTCAGCCAGGCCGTGAATGCTTCCACCGGCGCCAGCCTGAGCATCATCGACTATATCCGCACCTGGTCCACCGATCCCGCCTGCAATTTCCCCAGCTTTGAGTATGTGGTCATCGGCGGCACCGGCGCGGAGGAGGACTATGCCGCCGCCGGCATCACCGGCGCCGCCGATCTGAACGGCAAGTTCGTGGTGGTAAACCGCGGCACCACCACCTTCGAGGAGAAGGCCACCGTGGCCAAGAGCCACGGCGCCAAGGGCGTGATCTTCGTCAACAACGCGGCCAAGGCCGGCAAGTTCGCCCCCGCCTTCAACAACTTTGTCCTGCCCTCCTGCGGTATCAGTCTGGAGGACGGCGAGCGGCTGAAGAACGCCGCGGACAAGACCGTCACCTTCGGCCCCACCCAGGGCAGCAGCTGGTACGGCAATGTTGCCGAGGAGGAGAAGATCCCCTGGGTGGACACCTTCCCCGCTGCGGACGCCTATACCATGAGCGACTTCTCCAGCTGGGGCCCCGCGCCCAATCTGTCCATCAAGCCTGAGATCTCCGCCCCCGGCGGCAACATCATCTCCGCCGTCATCGGCGGCGGGTACGAGTCCTACAGCGGCACCTCCATGGCTACCCCCCACATGGCCGGCGTGGCCGCCCTGGTGCGGGCCTACCTGCGGGACAGCTGGGGCGTGACCAGCGGCACCGAGCTGCGGGATCTCACCGAGGCCCTGGTGATGAGCACCGCCGTCCCCGGCATCAACGGGGCCGACGCGGAGTTCTCCCCCCGTGAGCAGGGCGCCGGTCTGGTGAACGTGAAGAACGCCGTCACCGCCGAGGCCTACCTCACCGTGAAGGGCGCCGACGGCGTCACCCGTCCCAAGGCGGAGCTGGGCTCCGACCCCAACGGCACCTTCTCCTTCTCCTTCGAGGTCCACAACGTCTCTGACGAGGACCGCATCTACACCCTCACCGCCACCTCCCTCACCGAGGGCGTGGTGGAGCAGGCCGGCGTGAAGTTCTCCGACCAGCTGTCCCGCCGCCTGAGCGAGGAGGACTTCACCGTCACCTACTCCGGCCGCCGGGTGGATGCCGACGGCGCCGTCTCCGTGCCCGCGGGCAGCAGCACCACCGTCACCGTGGACATCCAGCTGTCCGCCTCCTACCTGCGGGAGCTGTATGCCAACTTCGAAAACGGCAACTACTGCGAGGGCTATGTGTATCTCCAGCCCACCGACGGCGTCACCCTGGTGATTCCCTACCTGGGCTTCGTGGGCGACTGGGCGGACGCGGGCGTCGTCTTTGAGGGCGACATGAACTCCGACTTCTCCCTGGCCCCCACCCAGTTCGCCACCGCCAACATCACCGGCGCCGGCATCTACCTCGGCCAGGACGCCGTGGCCTCCGGGGAGCCTGCCTCCTACAACTATCAGCGTCTGGCCTTCTCCCCCCTCATCGCCAACGACCAGCAGTACTTTGCCATGCAGCTGGGTGTCCGCCGCAACCTGCTGGACTTCAAGGTGACCATCACCAGCGATGAGACCGGCGAGACCGTCTGGGGCCTCAGCTCCGACTACCTGCGCAAGGCCTTTTTCTACAACGGCTACGGCATCTATCGTCCCCAGATCATCACCGACGGCTGGAACGGCCGGCTGTGGAACGAGGAGACCGGGGCCTACGACGGGGAGTACGCCCCCTCCGGCGCCTACACCCTGACCCTCTCCGGCTATGCCGGCCAGCAGACCGAGACCGAGACCTCTGTCAGCTACCCCCTGTGGGTGGACGGCAGCG
>CAKUHW010000116.1 GCA_934659415.1 uncultured Oscillospiraceae bacterium | reverse complement strand
GAGCTGCAGCGCTGCATCGACCGGCTGGAGGAGAGCAGGGAGCGCATCCTGGCCCTGCAGCTCTCCGGGGCGGTGGGCTCCATGGTGTCCTTCGGCAAGGACGGCCCTGCCATCCAGGAGCGGATGGCCAGGACCCTGGGCCTCTCCGTGCCCGGGATCTGCTGGCACGCCAGCCGGGACAGGCTGGCGGAGTTCACCGGCCAGCTGGCGCTGATCGGCGGGTGCCTGGGCCGCATTGCCCAGGAGGTCTACCTGCTGATGGGCACAGAGTTCGGCGAGGTGAGCGAGCCCTTCGCCAAGGGGACCGTGGGCTCCTCCACCATGCCCCATAAGATCAACCCCACCTCCAGCCAGCACATGATGAGCTGCGCCCGGGACATCCGCTATCACAACGCGGCGGTGCAGGAGATGATGTGGGTAGACCATGAGCGGAACATCATGCACTTTGTGGGTGAGCGGGAGCACGTGGAGGCCGCCTGCCTGGCCGCCGCGGAGCTGCTGGACCGGGCGGACGAGCTGCTGGCCGGGCTGCAGGTCAACGAGAAGAATATGCTGGCCAATCTGAACCGCCTGGGCGGACTGACCCAGTCGGAGCATGTGATGCTGGAGCTGGGCCGTGCCATCGGAAAGCAGAACGCCCACGAGCTGGTCAACGAGATCGCGGTGGACGCCTTCCGGAACGGGAAGAATTTTGAGGAGGAGCTGAGCCGGAACGCCAAAGTGGCCGCCGTCCTCTCCCCGGAGCGGATCCACCAGCTGCTGGACCCCCTGCAGTATATCGGCGCCTGCCCGGAGCTTGCCCGCCAGACCGCGGCGCGGCTGCGGAAGTGACCGGACCGAAAACGGCAGAGCTGTCCGGGCCCTGACCCCAGGCGTTTGGGGGGGAGGGCCCGGACTTTTTTGACCGGGCGTGTATACAGCCATGTGCATCGGTATTGCGCGAAACATGGATGCATTGCTTGCCATATCCGGCCAGCTTCCCCTATGATAACAGCAAAGGCGGCAGAGACCCCGGGCGCTGCTTTGCAAGGAGAGGAGCACTGTAAAATGAAGCTGGATTCACTGGATTCCTGGCCCTATGTGGACGGAAAGCGGGGGCGGATCGGACTGATCACACCGGCGCCCGGCAGCTCTACCGAGTGGGAGTTCAACCGCTACAAGCCGGAGGGCGTGGCGGTCCTCACCACCCGTGTGCCGCTGTTCGGCATCAGCTACGAGGGCATTGCCCGGATGAACGGCTATGTGGAGCAGGCCGCGGAGATGCTGGCCCGCAGCGCCGTGGTGGACCTGATTCTCTTCAGCTGCACGGCGGGCAGCTTCCTGGAGGGGGCGGGCTTCGATGAGACGCTGATCTCCCGGCTGGAGGCGCTGACCGGAGTGAAGACCACCACCACCAGCACCTGCGTGGTCAAGGCCCTGCGCGCGTTGGGCGTGGAGCGCGTCAGCGTGGCGACGCCGTACTCCGGCGAGATCAACGAGCTGGAAAAGCGCTTTCTGGAGCAGTCCGGCTTTCAGGTGCCCTGCATCACCGGCGCGCTGCTGGACCAGGCGCAGCATACGCCGCGCCTGCCGCCGGAGACCATGGCGGAGTACGCTAGACGGGCGGACACGGACGGGGCGGACGCTGTGTTCATCAGCTGCACGGGCCTGCATGTGGACAGCGTGATCGAGCCGCTGGAGCGGGAGCTGGGCAAGCCGGTGTTCACCAGCAATCAGTGCGGACTCTGGGGAGCCCTGCGGGCGCTGGGAGTGAAGGACGTTCTGCCCGGGCTGGGCATGCTGTTTGAGCACTGAGCACGGGATACTGACAGGGGGGAGAACATATGGAGCGAAGCTTTATCGACGGCTGGCGGGGCAGGATCGGCCTGGTAGCCACCGCCCCCGGAAACGCGGCGGAGGCCGATTTTAACCGGTACCGGCCGGAGGGTGTGGCCGTTATGACCACCCGCACGCCGCTGACCAGCTCCACGCCGGAGGGCATCCGCGGGATGAACCGGCTGGTGGAGGACGCGGTGCGGATGCTGGTGGACAACGCCTACTGCGATGTGGTGCTGTGCAGCAGCACCGCAGGGAGCTTTGTGGAGGGGCGAGAGGCGGACGACGCCCTGGCCCGGCGTCTGAGCGGGGAGCTGGGCTGCCGGGTGATCACCTCGGCGCAGTGTATGCTGGCGGCCCTGGCGGCGGTAGGCGCGTCCTCCGTCACGCTGATCACGCCGTCCTCCGCGGCGCTGAACCTGGCGGAGCGGGCCTACCTGGAGAAGGCGGGGATCACCGTGGCGGCGGAGGGCGGCTTTCTGCTCAGCAGTCCCCGGGACATCCTGTGCGTACCGCCGGGAGAGGCGGCGCAGCTGGCCCGCCGGGTGGACAGCCCCAAGGCGCAGGCGGTGCTGATCAGCTGCTCCGGCCTGCATATGCTGGAGGAGATCGAGGAGCTGGAGCAGGCCCTGGGCAAGCCGGTGCTGGCCAGCAATCAGTTCGGACTCTGGGGGGCGCTGCGGGCCATGGGCCTGGAGGACCGCATCCCGGGCCTGGGCTCCCTGTGGCAGCACTGACGGAGCCCGCCGCATACCCCCGCCCGGGCAATATGATTTTGCATCAGAGCAAAGGAGCTTACAGAAATGACGGCAAACTTACTTGAGGTCCGGCCGGTGACCGGACGCGATACCCTGTACCGGCTTTCCTGTCCGGAGCTGGCGGCTAAGGCCAGGCCCGGACAGTTTGTGGAGGTGCTCCTCAGCGACGGGCCGGAGCCCTTTCTGCGCCGCCCCATCAGTATTTTTGACTGCGACGGCAGCCGGGAATTTTCCCTTCTGGTACGGACCGTGGGCCGGGGAACGCGGCGCATGACAGGTTGGACGGCGGGGAGAGAGGTGGACGTGCTGGGTCCGCTGGGCAGCGGCTTTTTCTGGGAGGACGCGGACCGGGTGTGCACCCTGGTGGGCGGCGGCATCGGCGTGGCCCCCCTGGGCTTTCTGGCAGGAAGACTGCTGGCGGAGGGCAGACAGGTGCGCCTGGTCTTTACGCCGGAGCGTGACCGCGGGCTTCTGGAGCATTTTCCCGGCGCGGAGCGGGTACAGGTGAGCCTGTGCCGGGACCGGAGCGAGCTCCCCGGGGTGCTGGCCGCGGCCCTGGAGGGGGCGGACCGGTGCTTTGCCTGCGGCCCGGAGGGGATGCTGGAGAGCGTTGCCGGGTGCGCCGGGGACCTGGCGGTGCCCTGCCAGCTCTCCATGGAGCGGCGTATGGCCTGCGGATTTGGAATATGCCTCGGCTGCGCCATCGCGGTGCGTACGCCGGCGGGGCTGACTTATCGGAAGGTATGCAAAGACGGCCCGGTGTTCCGGGCGGAGGAGGTGGCGTTCCATGAACTGCCTTGAGACCAGACTGGGCCGGGCCGTGTTCCGCAGCCCGGTGTTCGGCGTGTCCGGCTGCACGGGGCACGGATATGAGATGGCGGACTATACGGATCTGTCCGCCTTTGGCTGCGTCAGCCTGAAAACGGTGACCTATCTGCCCCGGACCGGAAACCGGCCGGAGCGGGTGGCCGAGGTGCCCGCGGGGATGCTCAGCTCCATCGGGCTGCAAAATCCGGGCCCGGATGTATTTCTGGCCGAGACCATGCCCAGGGTCCTGTCCGCGCTGGACCGGGACCAGATCGTGGTCAGCGTGGCGGGGGATACGGTGGAGGAGTATGTGGAGCTGTGCGTGCGCACGGCGCAGCAGTACGGAGAGCGCATCGCCGCGCTGGAGCTGAACGGCGCCTGCCCGAACGTGACCCACGGCGTAGGCTATTTCAGCCGGGACCCGAAGGCGGCCGCCGAGCTGGTGGGCGCGGTGCGCCAGGCCGTGGAGCTGCCCGTGTTTTTCAAATTCAACACGAACTTTGAGAACTATCTGGAGGTGGCCCGCGCCATTGACGAGGCCGGTGTGGACGCCATCTACACCACCAACACGCCCCTGGGGCTGAAGATCGACGTCAGGCGCCGCCGCCCGGCGCTGGGAAATGTGGTGGGGCCGATCTGCGGCCCGGCCATCCGGCCCATCGGCGTATTGCGGACCTGGAATTTGTACCGGGAGGTCAGAACGCCCCTGATCGCCAGCGGCGGGGTGTCCACCTGGGAGGACGCCCTGGAGTATATCCTGGCCGGGGCCTCCGCCGTAGGAGTGGGCAGCGCACAGTTTGCCCGGCCGGACACGGTGCCCGCGATCACCGCGGACCTGCGGGCCTACCTGGCGCGGGAGGGGCTGGACAGCCTCCGCACGCTGGTGGGCGCGGCCCATCCGGAGGGCTGAGGGCGGCCTGCGGGAGCGCAGAGAAGTATACGGGTATTTTAATGTATACATAGATTTTTCAAAAGACATATTTTATACTGATTCACAGAAGCACGGCAAAAATCGACCTGCCCTTCCGTTAAAGTGACGGCTTTTGCTGTGAGGATGTGACAAAAGAAGAAAGGATGCGAACTACCATGGCAAAATTCAAGAAGCTCTTCGCAATGCTCCTGGCCGTCATCATGATGGTCGGCCTGCTCGCGGCCTGCGGCGGCGACAAGCCCTCCGCCAGCACCGCGCCCACCCCCGGAGCCAGCGGCGCGCCCGCCGGCTCCGAGACGCCGGACCTGGGCCGTCAGACGATCAAGATCGGCATTGCCACCTGTTTTACCGGCAACGGAGCCCGGGGCGCCGAGACCCAGCTCTACGGCCTGCAGGTAGCGCTGGATCAGATCGCAGCCAGCGGCTACAGCCAGTACTACGACTTTGAGCTCATCCAGGGCGACGACCAGTACGACGCCACCGAGGCCGTCTCCGTGGCCAACAAGCTGGTGTATCAGGATGGCGTCAAGGCAGTGTTCGGT
>CAKUHW010000115.1 GCA_934659415.1 uncultured Oscillospiraceae bacterium | reverse complement strand
GGGAGGGGGCTCCCTATGGACCCTCCCCGTTTTGCTCTAACGTTTCTGTCTATTCACCGGCGCGAGGTAAGCTGTATTGACAGTTGGCTCTAACCCGCTCAGCCGCTCACCTTGGCGGTCGTTGTGGCCTGTCCTCCTACCCACAGCGCCTGGCCGGGCAAAAACAGGCGGGCCAAAGGACTGTTCCCTTAAGCTCCCTTGTGTAAAGGGAGCTGGCGCGAAGCGCCTGAGGGATTGTTGCCACGGCCGCCCGTCTTTGGCCCGGTAACAATCCCCCCTGTCGGCAAAGCCCGCCGACTGTCCCCCCTTTACACAAGGGGGGTGCAGGAGAAGCCCTTAAGCTCCGCTGGCTTCGTCCGGGGGCCCCATGGCTGTCAGCGCGCAGCGCTGACTGAGGGATCGTAAAACCACAGAGCGCCCGGCCGCAGTTCGCGGCCGGGCGCTTCGTCCTCTATTCAGTTCCGCCTGCGGACTTTGTCTGGTTCAGGCGGGCTCCCTGGAAAGCTCCTCTGCCCAGCCTCCGCCGGAGCTCAGCCGAAGAGACCCACCGCGGACAGCAGCGTCACCACCACCAGATTCACCGCCGCCGCCAGCAGCATGACCCAGAACATTTTCTTTTTCATGCTATCCGGGGAGAAGGACATGACCATGGCTCCGCCGGTGGAGAAGGGGGCGCAGCCGGTGCTCAGCCCGCCGATGATGGCTGCGGAGAACACGCTGGTGGCCGACACGCCGGTGGCCAGGGTGCCCGCGCAGATGGGGATGTACAGGGGCAGCACCACGCCGATGGAATCGGAGAACAGGCTGGTGACCCCGGCCAGCACGCCCAGGAGGGGAGAGACCGCCCCGGCGCTGACGTTCTGGGTGATGACATGGGCGATCATGTCGGCGCAGCCGCTGGAGGTCATGATGGTAAGCAGGATGGTGAAGCCGCCCACCAGCAGGATGATGCCCCAGGGGATGTGCCGGGTGATGACCGTGCGCTGGTCCGCCACCTTGAGGATCAGGCACACGATGCCCGCCAGGGTGTATACCCAGCCCACGTCCAGCACGCTGCTGATCACGGTGATGCGCAGCACGCCGCACACCACGAAGAAGGCGATGGTGACGAACATGATGGTGAGCACCTGCTTCTGGGCCCGGGTCATGGGGGCGGGCTTCTCCCGCAGCAGCTCCTTATGGGCGTCGTCCACCTTCATGCCCCAGCAGCGGAACACGATGTAGTAGATCACAAACACCACAAAGCTCACCATAAAATTGTTCAGGTACATCCGCGGCGTGATGGCTCCGGCCGCCTCGCCCACGATGGCGTTCATCATGCCGGAGGCCACGATGCCCGCGCTGCCCAGCGGGGAGAGCAGGCCCGCGGTGCTGCCCGCGCCGTACAGCAGGAACAGGGCGAAGGGGCTGCGGTTGGTGTGCAGGCAGATGCTGGCCACGATGGGCAGCAGCAGGGCGTTGATGCCCATGGGGTTCACGCCGATGTAGCCCAGGGCCGCCGCCAGGGCGTACACCACCACCGGCATGAGCCAGAACACGTTCTGCACCTTGTACATGATCCGGTCCGTCAGGGCCCGTATGGCTCCCGTCTCGTTCACGAAGCCGTAGAAGAAGGTGACGCCGATGATCTGCAGCACCACGCCCGCGGGCCAGTAGGTATAGAGCACTCTGGGCTTGATGCCCAGGAAGAAGCCGCCGATGACGGCCGCAAAGACCAGGGCCAGCAGGCCCATGTTGATGTTGAAGACCGTGCCCAGCACGATGGCGAGAATGGCTGCTGCCAGGACCAGAATCAGGATCGTCTGTGTTGACATAGTGAGTAGCCTCCCTCAATTCATTTTTTGCCGGGAAATTTTGATCTGACGCTTTACTTGCCGCCGGGGCCGAACCGGGCATACAGCTCCGGCAGGATGGAGGCCAGGGTGGCCATCTCGCAGGCCCCGTGGTAGGCCATGCCGTAGGCCCGCTCCTCTGATACCCGCGCCCCCTCCGGCAGCATCCGCACCGGGCGTCCGTTTATGAACCACACCCCGGACCAGAAGCGGGTGCGGTACTCCACGCCCCCCTCCGGCAGGCGGCGGATCATGTGCATCACCGTGATGGCCATGGGCCGGTCCTCCGGGGTGCAGCTTGCCGGCACGCTGTAGCCGCACTGGCCCCGGACGATCACAAGGTCGGGCGACGCGGCGTAGCGCGCCGGGTCGAAGCCCACCGCCTCGGGGGTGAGGCGCTGCATGAAGAACACGTCCTCCAGCCCGCACCCCACGTCCTCCTGGCACCACCGGGGCCCCACCTTCTGATGGGAGCCGGGAAACCAGCACTTGTAGCGCAGGTCGTCCTGCTCGTGCCAGGGGCCCCACCAGTTGTTGGCCTCCTCGGTCACGTTGGGCATTTTGGTCAGCACGGCGGAGTAGCCCGTGCCGTCGGGCAGGATGCACCAGCCGGTCTCCCGCTCCAGGTAGCCGGGGTCCAGCATCCGTCCCACCTGATCGGCCGGAAGGGCCAGGGCCGGGTCCATGGGCTGCTCCAGCAGCTTCAGGGTCTCCGCAGCGGGGGTACAGGCCCCCCGGTAATAGAATTCACTGTACGGTCTGGCCTCGTCCGCCGGGGAGAGCCGGGGCAGGTCCGCCGCCTTGGGTGCAGAAAAAAACATGGCGCTCGCTCCTTTCCCGGATCACTCCGGTCTGGTATTGGGGAACAGGGCGCAGAAACGCGCCTTGGCCGCCCTGATCTGCTCGGTCACCGCCGGGGGCACGGCGCCGATATTCCGCATATCCTCCAGGTGCTTGCGCTTGCCGCCCATATGTATCTGGGAGACCGCCAGCTCCTCCTCGGAGAAGTCCACCCGCAGCGCGCCGTCCGGGCCGATGTGCAGCGTGCCGGTGATGCCGCACAGGCCGCAGCTCACCTCCGACGCCGTGGCCCCCAGGCGGAACACGCTGTTATGACACGCCGGGCACAGCCCCGGCATCCCGATGTACTCCATGTGCTCCGGCAGCTCCCGCAGGCTGCGGCACAGGTGCCGGCCGGACCGGCGCAGGCCCTCGGCCACGCCCTCGTCCAGCAGCTTGCGCCGGTCCCAGGGGATGAGCTGCTGATCCACGATCTCCAGATTCAGCGGGATGGCGAAGTGCATCATCACGGGCATCATGGTCTGGTTCCAGTCGCTGCCGCCGTGGGCGATGAAGCTCACCGCCCGCCGCTTCCAGGTCCGCTCGTCCGGCCCGCCGGGCATACCCTTGGCCTCCCGGATCTTTTTCGCCGCCATGCGCAGGGCCGCGTCCATGCCCGGGCCGCTGCGGTCGCACAGGTCCTTGAAGTAGCCGGGCACCGTCTTTTCAAAGATGGGCAGGGACACCACAATGCCGTCGCTGTCCAGGATCTGCTCCGCCAGCCACTGGTAGTCGTCCCGGCGCACGCACATGCCGTCCCCGGTGCCCTGGAGCAGACCGTCCACGCAGGCGTTGCAGCCGGTGCAGGGACCGATGTTCAGGTCCAGCAGCCGCACCGCGGTGAGCTCCTCCGCCCCCGCCTCCCGGGCCCCCTCCAGGACCAGCTTGGCCATGGCCTCCGAGGAACTGCCCGGCCGGCCGCCCATGAGCGCTAAGATCTTCATACGCCTTCCCCCCGTCCGTCAGACATTCTCGGGGTAGTTCACGTTATAGTACTTCTCGTAGGCGGGGTAGACCACGCCGAAGCGCTTCTCCAGCTCCTCCCCGCCGTAGATCCAGCGGAAGTCCCCATCGTAATGCTCATAGGGCTTGGGGGTCCAGGGGAAGGGATGGGGGGCGGAGTCGGCGCTGTAGGGCCTGTGGTAGACGGAGGGGCGGCAGTCCGGATGCTGGAAGCCGCCGCCGGCCTTCCCCGGGAAGCCCTTCAGGGTGTTGGCCGAGTCCTTGTACCAGTCCACATAGTAGTCGTTGCGGATCTGGCGGAACCACTTCATGTGCCAGATCTTCCACTCGCCGGTCTCCGGGTGGCGGATAAAGTCCATGCCGTACTTGCCCCAGCACCAGAAGCTCTTGGCCTCGGGGGCCATCACCCCGGCGGGCATGGTCTCAAACCCGGCGCTGGCCCAGGTCACCTTGGCGGTCTTGCAGTCCCCCGCCACCTCGATGCAGGGGGTGCACAGGGTGTGGAAAAAGATCCCGCCGTTCACGCACTCCGCCGTCTGCTCGTCCCAGAATTTCTGCATAGCGTCCGGGCCGAACACGCAGCCCCAGTCGGACACCTCGCAGGACACGTCCGGCCGCCACATGGCGAAGCACTCGGTGGACATGGAGTCGAACTCCGTACTGATGTGCACCGTCTCATAGTGGGCCATGCAGTTCTGGATGGCCGTAACGGCCTTGATCCGCTCCATCTGCAGCTCCTGCTCGGTCATATGCTCCAGATCCGTCATCGTTAATTCCTCCTTATGTTGGATGAATATGCGGATGGGCCCCTCCGCTTTCGTCATTCAGTATAAACTTCACTGGTCATTTTGTGAAATATATGGATTTTATGTTATTATAAGAATACGCTTATCTATAAAGCCTCCTGTGCGGCGGCTTTTCCCGTCAGTCTGCACATTGCTATTGGATTTTCACCGGCTGGACCGTCCATTCTGACCGTGAGTTCCGGGGATTTGCATAATAAAAAAGCACCCTTTCCAGGGAGCCGGAGGCGCGTGCGGAACGCGGCGGGCCTTCTTGACGGCCATGGCTCTCCCTCTGGGAGAGCTGTCGCCGCAGGTGACCGAGAGGGTTTTGCAGCTTTTTGACCGGGCGCTGTCCTGTTCGCCCTCTCCGTCCTCGCTGCGCTCGGCCACCTCTCCCAAAGGGAGAGGCAAGGGCATTGCCGGGCCCTTAAGCTCCCCTGTGTAAGGG
>CAKUHW010000114.1 GCA_934659415.1 uncultured Oscillospiraceae bacterium | reverse complement strand
AAGAAGGGACAGGATACCCTCTACCGGGTGCAGGTGGGAGCGTACCGGAATAAGGCGAACGCCGAGGCCATGAAGGCAGAGCTGGAGAGCAAGGGCTACGCCGTCCGGGTGGTGACGGTGGAGCGGGATACCGCCGGGGCGACACTGTATTGAAATAAAGCGGAAGAGATGCTATAATAGTGCCGGCCGGTCCCTCCGGCCGGCACTGTACTTTGCAAAGGAGTGGAAACACAGATGAAACCGAACAAACTGCTCACGCTGCTGCTCTCTCTGCTGATGCTGCTGGGACTGACCCTTCCCGCGGCAGCCCTGGGAGAGCGCTGCCCGCTGAGCGTGGAGGAGGGCACGGCCCCCGCCGAGCTGACCATCGACGGCTCCTCCGCCTGGCAGACGGAGGAGAGCGCGGCCTTTTCCCTGTCCGCGGGCAGCGCCGCCCACATGACTGAGCGCATCCGGGCCGGGATCTCGTTCAACGGCGATACCCGCTTTACCCTGCGCAACGCCTCCGACACGGAGGAGTGCGTCCTTCGGGTCATGCTGTGCAGATATGTCCCCGCCGGGGATGACAGCGGCGTCGCCCGGCCCGACCAGGCGGGCTCCTCTTCCGCCGTGTCCGTGGGGGAGCTGCTGGTGCTGCAGACCCCCGGCCGTCTGCTCCAGCGGGACGGCACCTGGATGGACTGGACCGGCGGCGGGACGGACGCCGCCCTGACCCTGAAGGCCGGGGAGAGCGCGGACTTCACCCTGCCCACCCTGCCCAAGGGGGAGCTGGTGCGGCTGCAGGTGCTGGTGAACTACGCCGGCTATACCGCAGCGGACCAGGGCTGGGACTATGCCCGTGCCGTTGACCTGATCGCCCGCGCCCCGGGGGTCTCCCTGCCCGCCTTTACCGATGTGAGCGCGGACAGCTGGTGCCGCCCGGCGGTGAGCTGGGCGCTGGCCCAGGAGGTCACCAACGGTACCTCCAGGACCACCTTCAGCCCCGGAAGCGCCTGCTACCGGGAGCAGATCCTCACCTTCCTCTACCGGGCAGCCGGTGCTCCCGCCGTCTCCGGGGAGAGCTTTTCCGACGTGAAGGCGGGCAGCTATTATGCGGCCGCCGCCCGCTGGGCCCGCCAGGCGGGCCTGTGCGCCGGGGATACCTTCGGCGTGGGCCAGGTGTGCACCCGGGCCCAGGCGGTGACCTATCTCTGGCGTCTGGCCGGTTCTCCCGCCGCCCCCGCCGCCTCCTTCTCCGATGTGCCGGAAACGGCCTCCTATGCCCAGGCGGCCGCCTGGGCGGCCCTGGAGGGGATCACCACCGGCATCGGCGGCGGCAGGTTCGGTCCGGATCTCCCCTGCACCCGGGACCAGATCGTCACCCTGCTCTACCGGGCCTTTGCCCTGACAGAGTCCGCCCTGCGCTGAGCAGGCTTCAGCCCGTCAAAAAACTTCAGGCCGGCCGCGGAGCGTCTGCTCCGCGGCCGGCCTCGGTTTTAAAAAACGATCCGTTGAAAAATCGATCCGGCCGTCCCTTACAGTCCGGCGAGAAACCGCAGGAAGCCGTCCTGTCCGGCGGCGTCCCGCTTGAACACACCAGCGTCGGCCAGCACCCGGGCAAAGACCAGCCCGGTCTGCCGCCGGACCTCCGCCGCAGCGTTGTCCGGCGTTACCAGGGTGCGGAAGGTCTCCGCCCAGTCCGCGTGAGAGGTGGTGAGGGGGTCGGCGCGCAGGTCCGCGCCCGACAGAAGGCCCCGGGCCACCGCCGCCAGCTCCGGCTGCAGGCGGGCGGGGAGCACTGCCAGACCCATGACCTCGATCAGCCCGATGTTCTCCCGCTTGATGTGGTGCAGCCCGGCATGGGGGTGAAACAGGCCCAGGGGGTGCTCCGCCGTGGTGCGGTTGTTGCGCAGCACCAGGTCCAGCTCGTAGTCCGCCCCCCGCCGCCGGGCGATGGGGGTCACGGTGTTGTGGGGGGTGTTGCCGCTGTGGGAGAGGATCCCCAGGGCGGGGTCATCATAGGTCCGCCAGGCGGCCGTCACCTGTTCCCCGGCGTTCAGCAGGGCCTCGGCGTCCCGCCCGGTCAGGCGCAGCACGGACATGGGCCAGCGGACGACGCCCGCCCGGACATCCGGGGCGCACCGCAGCTGCACCTGCCGCTCCACCGGCGCGCGCTCCATGGGAAAGGCATGGCGGCCGCCCTGAAAGTGATCGTGGCTGAGGATGGAGCCGCCCACAATGGGCAGGTCCGCGTTGGAGCCGATGAAGTAGTGGGGAAACAGCGTCACAAATTCCAGCAGCCGCGCCAGACAGGCCCGGTCGATGGCCATGGGCCGGTGCACGCCGCTGAGACAGATGCAGTGCTCGTTGAAATACACATAGGGGGAGTACTGCAGATACCAGGTCTCCCCGCCGAGGGTCAGGGGGATGACCCGGTGATTTTGCCGGGCCGGGTGGTCTGTCCGGCCGGCGTAGCCCTCGTTCTCCCGGCACAGGGCGCAGGGGGGATAGGCCGAGGGGACTGCCCTGGCCGCGGCGGCGATGTCCCGGGGGTCCTTTTCCGGCTTGGAGAGATTGACGGTGATCTCCAGCGGACCGTAGTCCGTGTCCGTCTGCCATTTCAGGTCCCGGGCGATCCGGTCCCGGCGGATATAGTTGGTGTCGCCGCTGAAGCGGTAAAACCAGTCGGTGGCCTGCCGGGGGCCGGTGCGGTACAGGGCGCGGAAGCGCTCTCGCACCTGGGCGGGCCGGGGGGTCAGGCGGCCCATGAGGGCGGTGTCCAGCGCGTCCCGGCGGGCGGCGGTGTCCGTGTCCGGCAGGCCGCGCCCGGCGGCGTCATCCAGCAGGACGGCGAGGATCCGGTCCAGCGGCTGCCCGGCGGCCGGTTCTCCCGGATCCTGCCAGCCGTCCAGCTTCAGGACCTCCAGCAGCTGGTTTGCCGCCCAGATCCGCTCCTCCGGGGCGATGAGCTCCCGCTTCAGGGCGTAGTCCAGCAGGGCGGAAAGGGCCTCGTCGCGCGTCATGGGCGGTACCTCCCTTGGTTTTGTCAGTTGCGCAGGCTGTGCAGCGGCGCGGGGATGCGTCCGCCCCGGGCCACGAAGGCGGCGGCGGACTGGGGGTGTACCGGCATCACGGGGGCCGAGCCCAGCAGACCGCCGAACTCCACCGTATCCCCCACGTTCTTGCCGGGGGCGGGGATGATGCGCACGGCGGTGGTCTTGCAGTTGACCATGCCGATGGCGGCCTCGTCGGCGATGATGGCGGCGATGGTGTCCGCGGGGGTGTCCCCCGGGACGGCGATCATATCCAGCCCTACGGAGCACACGCAGGTCATGGCCTCCAGCTTATCCAGGGTGAGCACGCCGGAGGCGGCCGCGGCGATCATGCCCTCGTCCTCGCTGACGGGGATGAACGCGCCGGACAGGCCGCCCACGGAGGAGGAGGCCATCACGCCGCCCTTTTTCACCGCGTCGTTCAGCAGGGCCAGGGCGGCGGTGGTGCCGTGGGTGCCGCAGGTCTCCAGCCCCATCTCCTCCAGAATGCGGGCCACGCTGTCGCCCACGGCGGGGGTGGGGGCCAGGGACAGGTCCACGATGCCGAAGGGGACCCCCAGCCGGGCGCTGGCCTCCAGGGCCACCAGCTGGCCCATGCGGGTCACCTGAAAGGCGGTCTTCTTTATGGTCTCGGCCACCACGTCGAAGGGCGCGCCCTTCACCGCCTGCAGGGCGTGGTGCACCACGCCGGGGCCGGAGACACCCACGTTGATCACGCGCTCCGCCTCCCCCACGCCGTGAAAGGCGCCGGCCATGAAGGGGTTGTCCTCCACGGCGTTGCAGAACACCACCAGCTTGGCGCAGCCGAAGCCGCCCCGGTCCGCCGTGCGCTGGGCCGCGGCCTTGACCGTGCGCCCCATGAGAGCCACGGCATCCATGTTGATGCCCGCCTTGGTGGAGCCCACGTTCACGCTGGAGCACACCACATCGGTGACGGCCAGGGCCTCGGGGATGGCGGCGATGAGCCTGCGGTCCGCCTCGGTCATGCCTTTGTGTACCAGGGCGGAGAAGCCGCCGATGAAGTTGACGCCCACCGCCCGGGCGGCGGCATCCATGGCCCGGGCGAAGGGGACGTAGTCCTCCGTGTCCGAGGCCCCCGCCACCAGGGCCATGGGGGTGACGGAGATGCGCTTGTTCACGATGGGGATGCCGAACTCGTTTTCAATGTCCTCGCCCACCTGCACCAGGTCCCGGGCGGAGGAGGTGATCTTGTCGTAGATCTTCCGGCAGGCCCGCTCCGGGTCCGGGTCGCAGCAGTCCAGGAGGGACACGCCCATGGTGATGGTGCGCACGTCCAGATGCTGCTGGTCGATCATGCGGACAGTGCTGAGAATATCGCTGCTGTTGATCATGGCCGCTCACCTCAAAGCTGATGCATGGCCTGGAAGGTGTCCTCCCGCTGCACGCGGATGTCCAGCCCCCGGGCCGCGCCCGCGGCGGCCAGCTCGTCCTTGAGCACGGCGAAGGGCACCGTGGCCGCGGAGATATCCACCAGCATGATCATGGTGAAGTACTCCTGCAGGATGGTCTGGCTGATGTCCAGCACGTTTACGTTCCGCTCGCTCAGCTGGGCGCAGACGGCGGCGATGATGCCCACCTGGTCCCGGCCGATCACGGTGACAATGGCTTTTTTCATGGTGATGTGTTCTCCTTTGCAGGGAACGCCCCGAAAGGACGCTCCGGATTTTTGCCGTTCAGCCCAGGTCGTCCAGGGTGAGGCGGAAGGTGTCCCCCATGTGGGAGAGGAACCAGTCCGCCTCCTCCATATGCAGGGCCCGCAGGGCGGCCAGGGTCTCGTCCGCGGCCCGGCGGAATTCGCTATTGCCCGCCTTCAGCTCCTCCTGACACTTGAGC
>CAKUHW010000113.1 GCA_934659415.1 uncultured Oscillospiraceae bacterium | reverse complement strand
AAGCAGCCGGTGAAAAAGGTCGTGAAGATCGGCCGCAACGATCCCTGCCCCTGCGGCAGCGGACTGAAGTGGAAGAAGTGCACCTGCCCGGAGTATCACAGGGATCAGCAGTGAGCGGAGCAGGGAGCCGGACAGGCAGAATCCTTGACTCTCCCTTTGGGAGAGGTGGCCGAGCGCAGCGAGGACGGAGAGGGCGAACGGGACAATGCCCGATCAAAAGGCCGCAAAACCCTCTCAGTCACCTGCGGTGACAGCTCTCCCAGAGGGAGAGCCAAGTAGGGCAAGGGCAGAGCCCTTGCCCTACGGGCGCGCAGCGCCCATAAGCCCTTACCCCCCTCGTGCAGAGGGGGGACGCCGCCGCGTTTTTTTGCGGCGGCTGGGGGGAGTGTCACAGGGCCAAAGGCGGGCCGCCGTGGTGACAACCCCTCAGTCAGCGCTGCGCGCTGACAGCTCCCCTTACACAGGGGAGCTCAAGGACTTGGCGGAAACCTGTGGTCTCTGCCGACCTTATAGGGCAAGGGCAGAGCCCTTGCCCTACGGGACAATGCAGCAGGGCACAGACCCTTGGCTCTCCCTCTGGGAGAGCTGCCGCCGCAGGCGGCTGAGAGGGCTCCGCGGCATACCAAAGGCGCGGCGGCTTTTTCCCCGGCATACCGGCCCGGGCCGGCGGCATAGGATAGTCCGGCAGCAGCAGGTCTTTTCTGAGTAAGGAGCAAGTATGGAATTCATGGAAAAAGTTGAGCAGGGCGTCACATATCTGGCCGCGCCGGCCTTTGACGCCGCCGGGGGCGTGGCCCACGGCTTCTCCACCCGGCTGGGCGGGGTGTCCGAGGGGATCTGGGCCTCGCTGGACCTGGGCGTGTCCTGCGGGGACGACCCCGACCGGGTGCGGGAAAATCACCGCCGCTTCTTTGCCGCCATCGGTGCGGACGGGGACAAGCTGGCCCTCACCAATCAGGTCCACGGGGGAGAGATCCGCGCGGTGACCTCGGCGGACTGGAAGCGGGACGTGTACGACAAGCCGGACTACGAGGCCGACGGCCTGGTGACCGCCACCCCCGGCGTCATTCTGAAGGTGACCGCCGCCGACTGCCTGCCCATCCTCTTCTACGACCCGGTGCGCCGGGTGATCGCCGCCGTCCACGCGGGCTGGCGGGGCACCGCCTCCGGCATTGCCGGCTCTGCGGTGGAGCGGATGTGCCAGATCTACGGCAGCCGCCCGGAGGATATTCTGGCCGCCATCGGCCCGGGCATCTCCAAGTGCTGCTTCGAGACCCACGAGGACGTGCCCAATGCCATGATGGCCGCCTTGGGCGCCTCTGCCCTGCAGTGCATGGAGGTGAAGGAGACCGGCAAATTCGCCGTGGATCTCAAGGGTCTGAACCGGATGCGCCTGCTGGCAGCAGGGCTGACGGAGGAGCACATCGCCCTGTGCGCCGACTGCACCGCCTGCCTGCCGGACAAGTACTGGAGCCACCGGAAGATGGGCACCGCCCGGGGCTCCATGGCCGCGGCCATCCAGCTGCTGTGAGCCGCTGCGGGTCCGCCCGGCGGCGGTCCCGGTCAGAAGCATAAAAAGGGGACGCAGGCTCCCGTGGGAACTTGCGTCCGCCTTTTGCTGCGCTGTTTTTGCTTTTTAGGGCCTGAGAGTCACTCTCCGGTCTGTTCGCCCTGCCGGGTACGCTTGTACCGGTTGATCATCCGCTGGAAAGCGCCGGTGCCGAAGGAGAAGATGCGGTTCACCCGGCTGATGGTGGCGGAGCTGGCGCCGGTCTTCTCCAGGATCTCGGTGTACACCAGCCCCTCGTCCAGCAGCCGCGCCACATCGAAGCGCTGCTCCATGGCGCGCAGTTCGCCCACGGTGCACAGATCGTCGAAAAACTCACAGCACTCGTCCAGATCCTTCAGCTGCAGGATGCTCTCGTAGAGCGCTATGGAGCGCTCCTTGTTGGATACCTTAGGCATAGGAAATGACCTCCTTGGGTCGAAACCGCAGTGCGGCGTGATAGTGGGATGCGTCTCTGCCATTTTAACAGGTCAAACTCATAAAGTAAACAGTCTTTTTACTTTTTTACCGAAAAACACGAAAAATATTCAAAACCGCGCACGAGGCGGCGGAAAAAGGAGGAGAGAAAAATGGGGCAGAGGGCGCAGGTGATCCGCCCGGCGCTGCCGCCGGGCAGCCGCACGCTGGCCATCAGCGACATCCATGGGAACCTCCCCTTTTTCAATGGCGTGCTGGACCGGGCCTGTCTCTCCACGGAGGACAATCTGGTGCTGGTGGGAGACCTTTTTGAGAAGGGCGAGGGCAGCCTGGCGGTGCTGCGCCGGGTGATGGAGCTGGGGCGCACCCACCGGGTGTTCCCCCTGTGCGGCAACTGCGACGACATCGACCGCGCCTTTCTGGAGGCGCGGCCGGGCACGGACGAGCTGCTGTGGAAGGTGTTCTCCCACTGGAAGGAGCGCAGCCTCATCCTCCAGCTGGGCGCGGAGCTGGGCCTGCGCCCGGACAGCCCGGAAGAGCTGCCCGCCCTGCGGGCCGCAATCCTGCGGGAGCGGCCCCGGGAGGCCCGGTTCCTGCTCACCATGCCCCACATTCTGGAGGCGGGGCGGTATCTCTTTGTTCACGGCGGCGTTCCCCGGGAGGGCCGCCTGGAGGAGCTGGACGCCCACGGCTGTATGAAGAACGACGACTTTATGGGGCAGGGCCTCTCCTTCCGCCGCTGGGTGGTGGTGGGCCACTGGCCCGTGACCCTCTACCGGCCGGACATCCCCTCCGCCGCCCCCCTCATCGACCGGGAGCGGCACATCATCTCCATCGACGGCGGGTGCGTGCTGAAGGTGGACGGGCAGCTGAACGCCCTGATCATCCCCGACCTGAACGATGACCGCTTTACCTGGACCGCTTACGACGGTCTGCCCTCCGTCACGGCTCTGGCCCGGCAGGAGCCGTCTCCCCACCCGCTGAACATCCGCTGGAGCGACAGCGCCGTGGAGGTCCTCCGGGAGGAGGGAGACTGCTGCTGGTGCCGGCACCTGTCCACCGGGCGGGAGCTGTGGATCCTGCGGGAGTACCTCTACCCCCGCCGCTCCGACGGGCACATCCACTGCGAGGACTCCACCGACTACCTTCTCCCCGTGGAGCCGGGGGACCGGCTGGCCCTGGTGCGCCGGTGCAGCCGGGGGATCCTGGCCAAGAAGGACGGCGTCAGCGGCTGGTACCTGGGCCCTGTGCTGGAAGAGGACTGAACGGACTGCGGATGCAGACAGATCAATAAGGAGAATTTTTTATGGACAAGACATTTGACGTGATCATTCTGGGCACCGGCGAGGCGGGCATCTACGCCGCCTACGAGCTGGCCCTCAAGGCCCCCCATGCCAAGGTGCTGGTCATCGACCAGGGGGCGGATATCTACACCCGCAGCTGCCCCATCGTGGCGGGCAAGGTGCGCAGCTGCATCAACTGCAAGGTGTGCGACACCATGTGCGGCTTCGGCGGCGCGGGGGCCTTCTCCGACGGCAAGTTCAACTTCACCACCGCCTTCGGCGGCTGGCTCACCGACTTCCTCAGCGAGGAGGAGGTGCTGGACCTGATCGACTATGTGGACGCCCTGAATGTGAAGCACGGGGCCACCACCGAGGTGTTCTCCACCTCCACCCCGGAGGCCCGGGCGCTGGAGAAGAGGGCCCTGGAGTTCGACCTGCACCTGCTGCAGGCCCAGTGCAAGCATCTGGGCACCGAGAACAACCTGAAGATCCTCACCAGCATCTACGAGGCCATCCGGGAGAAGCACACCTTCCTGTTCCACACCGCCGTCACCGAGATCAGGGCGGAGGACGGGGGCTACAGCCTGGTCACCGCCGGCGGCGAGACCTACACCGCCCCCTATCTCATCGCCGGGCCCGGCCGCTCCGGCGCGGAGTGGTTCTCCAACCAGTGCAAGGCCCTGGGACTGGAGCTGATCAACAATCAGGTGGACATCGGCGTGCGGGTGGAGCTGCCCGCGGCGGTGTTTGAGCACATCACCGACGTGGTGTACGAGTCCAAGCTGGTGTACCGCACCAAGCAGTATGGCGACCAGGTGCGCACCTTCTGCATGAACCCCTACGGCCATGTGGTCAGCGAGAACGTGGAGGGCATCCACACCGTGAACGGCCACTCCTATTCCGACCCCGCCCTGCGCAGCCAGAACACCAACTTCGCCCTGCTGGTGTCCAACCGCTTCACCTCCCCCTTCAACGAGCCCTACCGCTACGGCAAGCATGTGGCCTCTCTGAGCAATATGCTGGCGGGGGGCGTGCTCATGCAGCGCTTCGGCGACCTGGTGGGCGGCCGGCGCACCAACGACCACCGGATGAGCAAGAGCTTCGTCCGCCCCACCCTCACCGCCGCCGTGCCCGGCGACCTGTCCCTGGCCCTGCCCAAGCGGCAGCTGGACGACATCATCGAGATGATGTACGCCCTGGATAAGCTGGCCCCGGGCACCGCCAACTATGATACCCTCCTCTACGGCGCAGAGGTGAAGTTCTACTCTGCCCGCATCAAGCTCTCTCACGAGCTGGAGACCGATCTGCCCGGCTTCTTCGCCGTGGGCGACGGCGCCGGCGTCACCCGCGGCCTGGCCCAAGCGGGCGCTTCGGGCGTAAAGGCCGCCAGAGTGGTGGCCCAGCGGCTGACCAAAGGGTAAGCAGGCAAGGGCCAGGCCGCGGAAACCATGGGGACCCCCACGCAAACCCAGCGAAGCGGTTTGCGCGGGGAGAAGGAGATGCAAGGGAGCGGGCGGCGTTTCGGGCGGTCTTCAGCCCGGAACAGAGCGGAGCGGACTTTGCATCGACGCGGCCCAAGCGGGCGCTTCGGGCGTAAAGGCCGCCAGAGTGGTGGCCCAGCGGCTGACCAAAGGG
>CAKUHW010000112.1 GCA_934659415.1 uncultured Oscillospiraceae bacterium | reverse complement strand
GAGCACGGGGCAGCACGCCCAGTACAAGGACCGCGCGACGGGAAACGAGACATGGGACTTCGACCTCGCGGACGACAGTGTGCTGAAAAGCCTGATCCGGCCCGCCAAGAATCTGGAGGTCAATGTGTCCGCTACATTCTACAACCGGACCCACACCCACTCCAACTTTGAGTGGGGAAGCTTCCGCAACTGGGAGACCACCATCACCTCCTTTGAGTCCATGAGCGTGGGCATCGGCGGCAGCTATGCCTCGCCCATCAGCGGCATCAAGGACAAATCCCGCGAGAAGCCCCGCATCGGCGACTTCGGCGGCATCGGCGGCGGCTACAAGACCCTGACCTATTACGAGGAGAATAATTATTGCCGCCTGCATTTCTACCCCTCCGTCCACGAGTGGACGGACTTTGAGCCCCGTACCTGTACCTGCGGCGGCACCTATGCGGAGAAGGTCCTTGTCACCTTCCGGGACACCCGCGCCCCTCAGCTCGTGGATCTTCGGTACAGCCTGAACGGCACGGACTACTACGACCACAATCTGGGCGCCAGCGTGGGCAAGGGAAGGACGGTTTACATCAAGCTCATCTTTGATGAGCCCATCCGCTTTGCCGACGACAGCAATGCCCATGGCGACCTCTACCTGACCCTTCAGGCGGACGGGGAGAACGGGGCCCGGCATAAGGCCTATCTCACGCAGCTGAAGGACAACTATCTGATCTTCTCCTACACCGTTCCCGCCGAGCAGGAGACCGATGTGCAGGTCGCCGCCATCGGCATGGGCAGTCTGTTTGCCGCGGATGCCGCCCTGCCGCTGGTGCAGGTGGGCGCCGGCGGGGCCTTCCGGATCACCGACAAGTCCGGCGAGGGCTTTACCGCCAGCCGCTGCTACATCACGGACCTGGCCGGCAATCCTCTGCGGGAGCAGACGATCCCCGGCCCTGCGCTGACCCTTGACTCCGGCGCGCCCTATGTGGAAAAGGTGGAGCTTCGGCTGGAGACGAACAACAGCGACGTCAAGGAGGCCCTGGGCAAGGCCGGCAAGGGACCCGGCACCCCGGACTATGACGAGACGTCCTATACCGACTGCAGCGACACGCACCTGGGCGTGGGCGACAGCCTGTACCTGTTTGTCTATATGAACGAGCGGCTGAAGGGCATTGAGCTGGAGAAAAACGGGAACAGCTACAATATGAACTGGTACAACGCCGTGTTCACCACCAACCTGCTGGATGAAAACGGAGACGCCGTGGAGGTGACGTCCTGGTACTTCTATCCCTTCCGGGAGAGAGAGCTTGAGCCGACCCGGTTCATCACAAGGCGCATCACCATCGGCGAGGGCTGGACCATCGCCGACGGCGGGGACAAGATCATGGTCACCGGTATGCGCTTTGCGGACAACGGCGGGAAAATGGAGGACGTGATCACCGACCTGGCGGGCAACGCACTGGATAAGGACGACGTCAAGATCAAGGACGGCGCCAACGGGAACCCGCCGTTTCTGGATACGGACCCGCCTGTGGTGACGGTGGGCGGCGGCTACTTTGCGGAGAACTCCGGCTTCCGCTACGGCGTAAAGCTCTCCGATGACGCGTCCGGCTATGCGGATATCTATGGAAGCTTTATTCTGCAAAACGGCGGAGACGGAAAGACCTATGGGTTCGAGTGGGCCGTCACTGCGGCGGCCGCCGTGACGGAGAACACCGAGTGGACGCAGGGCGTCACCGGCACGGCCTACCGGTTCAAGCAGACAGAGGATGTCTATTTCCACATCCGGCCCAAGACAGGGGAGGCCTACCTGGACTTCTCCAACTGCACCATCACCGTGAAGGCCCGGGACTATGCCGGCAACGAGAGCTCCGAGACCCTGCCCGCAGCCGCCGGCGGCATTCCCTGGTACATCGATAACCTCGCCCCTGCCGTGACGGCGGAGGGCAGCAGCACCGGCCTCAACCAGGACGGCACCCCGGGCGGCGCCCTGACCGTCAGCATCGGCCTGTCCGACAGCCAGGGCATTTCCGGCTGGCAGTATGCATGGACCGACAGCGGGGAGACTGAGCCCGCGGCGTGGCAGGACGGCAGTCTGTCCGACACCACGTCCGCCGCCGTCACGGTGGAGGTCACCGCCCCGGTGGCCGACGGGGAGCTGTTCTCCCGGTATCTCTGGGTCAGGGCCACAGACAACTCGGACAAACAAAACGCGACCGCGCCCATCTGCCTGGGGCAGTACGCCTATAACCTTGCGCCGGTAAAGTACACCCTGGAGTACAATTCCACGGGCATCAGCCGGAAAGCATCCCTCACGGTGACGCTGGAGGACAGTGACAACGACTGCCTCTATGTGGTGCTGCCCCTTGACGCTGCCAACGGCCGCTATGCGCTGGCTGTGGCCGGCAGCGGGCATGATGTCCTTGCGTATACCAGCTGGTTCAGCTGCACGCTCGAGGTGAGCGGCGGCATCTATACCTTTGTCAAGGACAACGGCGATGTGGGCGGCCTGATCGACCCCATCCTGCGGGGAACGTACAGGGGAACCCTCGCCGTTATGGTCCTTGCCGGGAAGGACTCCGCGCGCAGCTATGACGGCAATACAGGCACGTGGGTCTTCGGAGATGACCAGCACCTCTTCAGCGCCGAGAATATCACACTGCGTGTGTCGGGCAGCGATCCGGAGGGAAACTACACCGGCGGCGTCACCCTGACCGCCGATAATCTGACGCCCAATGCCCACGGCCTGTTCGCCACGCCGGAGGGGCTGAGCTTCACCGCAGTGATCGGTGCGGATGCGCTGGGCTGGAAGCACGAGGACATCGACTGGCGGAACAGCCTGATCCGCCTGGTCAACGAGACGGAGAATGACGAGGTCACCGAATTTGATCTGGGCCCCATCGGCAATACCAACGAGGCTGTCGCCCAGACCATTGTCATCGGCAGGGCAGACCAGCCCTACAAGACCGGCCGCTACCGGGTGGAGCTGCATGTTGCGCTCCACTCCGGCGGGAGCATTGACAAGACCCTCGGCGAGAAGATCTATGTGGACGCCACCCAGCCGGACGACGATTTTGAATTCCAGCCCATCGTCTACGATCCTCTGAACGAGTGGGTGGACCGGGATCCCTACGGGCTCCGGGCGGGATACGACGAGACGGAGATCGACAAAAATGCCGACGGGGTGTACGTCCTGCCGCTCTACGGCTTCGGCGCGTACGGCTTTACTGCTTCGGACACGGCCAGCTACTACGATCTCAGCGTCAAGTGTGAGGCGGACACGACTCCCGGCTTCTTCCACAGTTATGACTACTCCGGCCATCGCATCGGCAGGTTCGAGATCATCCTGTGGAACACGGCGTATCCGGAGGAGAGGATCACCCTTGACAGGACCGGCGACACGCAGCAGGAGTTTACGAATAAGGTCGCCGGCCTTACGGCGGTCAACAGTGTGGGCTTTGTGTTCGACCGGACCGCCGTATCGGAAAGCCGCATTTATCTAGAGCCCGGCCGGGAGAATGTCGTGGCTGTCCAGAAGGTCTACGACAACGGTGCAGTCAGCGGCGTGAAGTATGTCCGCATCCTGCCGGCGGACGACGGCGTGGACGGTACGGCCGAGGCAGACGCCGGGTCCGGCAAGCTGGTATTCACGCCGGAGGAGGGTGCGAATACTGCCGGGCTCACGGTCTTTGCCTGGGCGTACCAGAATGAAAATGCATATGACAAGCCCCTGAATACGGGGGCGCTTCTGGACAACAGCTACTGGATGGGCAAGGGGCAGCGCATCGACCTGACGGCCCAGAGCGACGGCACCTGGACCGCCGACCTGCTGCCCGACGGCGCGCTCTATCAGATCTTTACCGAGAGCGTCAACGGCACCCTCTGCCAGAGCGCCTGGGTCGCCCAGCGGGCTCCCTGGTTCTACGATATGGATCAGTACGGCCAGAAGAATGACGGCTTCGGGAGCGAATTCAAGATCGAGGACAACGGCGACGGTACCTACACAATGGAATTCAATGTCCGGGACGACCGCGGCACCATGAAGGACGGCCTCGACCTCAGCATTGGCCTGACCTTCCGGAAGCAGGACAGCGCGGGGAACGTCACCCAAGAGTATGCCGCCGCCCACAGCTTCACCTATACCTGGGAGGACGGCAGCGATTATTCCTGGTCGGCCTCCGGCGTGGAGCCCTCGGGCATCTATTCCGTCACTACCATCAAGGACGCTTTTGAGTTCGGCTATTATCATCCGGATGCAGACCGCTATGGGGAGCGCGACGTTCTGCGCGTCACCGTCACCGGCGTGTATCCCAAGGGCTATGATGTTATGGATGTCACCGTCACTGCCGCGGATGCCTTCGGCAACACCGGCAGCGTGGAAAAGACCGGCAGCGCGGTGGGCTATGTGGAACCGAAAGCGGTTTCCAACGAGCTTGCCGGAGCGGTCTTCGGCGTGCAGTTCAGCCAACCGGTGCGCCCGGTGGAGTCCTGGGCCTGGCACGAGAAGGACGACGAGGGCTTCCGCACCTGGTGGACGGGCGCGTTCCCCGTCTCCGGAAACGGGACGTGGAGCATCCGGTTCCGGGATATCTTCGGCAATACCTATGTGCAGGAGATCCACACGGACGCCTTTACCGTGGACGGAGGGGACCTGAGCATCGACCTGGACTTTTCCACCACGGAGGTCACCGCCGGGGAGGTCCTGCTGACCACCAACGCGGGCCTTGGCCTGATCAGAGTGTGGAAGCAGCGGGACGGCGGAGAAGATACCCTCCCCGGCCTGGACGGCCTTCACGCCGCGCAGAAGCGCCAGACAAAGTTTGAGGCCAACGCGGAGGTGCGGGTCAGGCTGTACGATGCGGATAACGCGCTGAGGCTCTCCCTGCGTGTGTACATCGACAACATCGTTCAGAGTGCGCCGGAGGCCGAGGTGCGCTA
>CAKUHW010000111.1 GCA_934659415.1 uncultured Oscillospiraceae bacterium | reverse complement strand
CGTCCGGGTTGTAGTCCTCTACCGCTTCCGCATTTCGCTGGTTCTTCCACTGGGTATAGGCGTTCTCGTACTCAATGGCAGCCTTGTCGGCAATCTTCTGCTGCTCCTTGGCCTGCTGAAAAAGGCGGAGATAGCTCTCGTAGCGGCTGGCGGCGATCTCTCCGGCCTCCACCGCGGCGCGGACTGCGCACCCTTTTTCTCTGCCGTGGGCGCAGCCGGTAAAACGGCACCGATCCAGGTATGGGGTAAAATCCCGGAATGCGGCGGCGATCTGGTCCTGATCCAGCTGCTCCATTCCCTCAGCGTCAAAGGCAGAGAAGCCGGGCGTGTCTGCGGCAAGTCCGCCGCAGAGCCGGAAGAGCTCCACGTGACGTGTGGTATGTCTGCCGCGGCCGAGCTTTTGGCTCACCTCGCCTACCTGCAGGGCAAAGTCCGGAGCAAGAGCGTTGAGGATACTGGACTTTCCAACTCCGGAATTACCCGTAAAGGCAGACACCTTGCCAGATAGTGCGGTGCCAAGTTCATGAATGCCGGCTCCGGTTTTAGCGCTCACTTGAAAAACAAGGAAACCGGCCCTGCGGTAAACGGCGGCCAGTTCATCCGCCGGAGCAAGATCGCACTTGTTGAAGCAAATCACGGGATTGCAGCCCTTTGTTTCGGCCATTGCCGCCATACGGTCGATCAGATAGGGATCTGTGACCGGGATCGCACCCGAGGCAATCATGATCAGCTGATCTATATTTGCCACCATTGGGCGGCTGAACTGGTTTTTGCGCGGCAGTATCTCATCCACTGCGCCGCTGCCGTCCGGAAGGAGCGTTATCTCGGCGCGATCCCCTACAAGGGGAGTAATGCGCTGGTGGCGCAGTCTGCCCCGCCCACGGCACAGTATAGGTTCGCCCTGCCCGACATCCACGCAGTAAAATCCACTGAGGGATTTAACGATGGTCCCTGTCATGGCTCAGAACTGCAGCTCATAGCTGCTGGACAGCGCGCCGTTGATGTAGATGCTCACCAGCTGTGAGCCTGTGCCGGTCACGTCCCTGGTGATAGAGCCTACAGAGGCGTCTACCGCATTATTGAACAGTTCTGTTGAGCCGACTACGATGCGTACGGATACGATTCCCTCGTAGCCGCTGAGATCTACCTGTACAGTCCGGGTGACGGGTACTACCTCAGGCGGTGCGCTGATGTCTGACGTGGGGGTCGGTTCTGTGCTGGGGTCCTCACTTGGGTCCGGCGATACTATCGGCTCCGGGCCAAGGCTTACCTTGAAATTGATGACCGAGCCCTCATCCACCTGGTCCAGCGGTTCGATGCTCTGCCAGGTTACGCGGCCCGCCGCATACTGGTCGCTGTATTCCGACTCCAGAATCTGCCCGAAAGTCAAGCCCAGCCCTTCCAGCTGGCTTTTGACCACATCGATATCCACGCCCACAAAATTTGTCACGGTGACCGGGGGATTTTCCGGCCCCTTACTGATCACAATGCTGACCTCATCCCCGGGGTGGACCAGGGTTCCCTCCAACGGCGTGTAGGAGATCACATATCCCTTTGTAATGGTGGGAGAGTATGCCTCTTCCTGCTTTACCTGCAGCCCCATCTCATCTTGAAGGGTGGTGAGTGCCTTGCGGGCATCCCAACCCTCCACGCTGATCATATACATCTTGTCCTCGCCGCCGCTGATGGTGACGGTGATCGAGGCGGTCTTATCCTTTACGACGGTCTTGGCATCCGGCACCTGGCGGCAGATCTGGTCTTCAGGATACTCTGTGCTATACACTGTGGTGCCGATCTCCAATTGGAAGTCGCCGAGGATGGCCGGATTTTTCTGCAATTCCTCCACCGTGTACCCGCGCAGGTCCGGAATGACAAACTCTTCCGGTTGGGCAAACATACCCTTCAGGAAGAAATTGTACAGGAAATAGAACACCCCGCCTACAAAAATCAGTATCACGAGCACGGCGATCAGCATAGGCGGGACGCCGCGGCGCCGGGGAGCCGGACGGTCTTCCTCCTCTTCGCGGGTCTCATGCCTGCGCGGAGGCCTTGGCGTATGTGCCTGGCGTGGTGCAGCGGAAACGTCCTCGATTTGCTCCGTGTTCATGGCGGGAAGAACCATCGTCGGTTCCTCCACGTCATCTGCGGCTGCCGGGGGTTGGAGCTCGATCCCCGGATTTTTCCGGAATTTTTTCAGGTCTTCCAGCATTTCATCCGCAGAGGCGTACCGCTGGTTGGGATTGGGCGCCATCGCCTTCATCGTAATGGCCTCCAGCGCCGGAGGGATCTCCGGATTGAGCTCACGCGGGGAGATCGGAATGGAATTGATATGCTGAATGGCGACGTTTACCGGTGTGTCGCCCTCAAAGGGCAGGCGGCCGGTCAGCATTTCATACAGGACGACGCCGGCGGAGTAAAGATCGGAGCGGCCGTCGATATGGCTGCCTTTGGCCTGCTCCGGCGAGATATAGTGGACCGAGCCCAGTGCCTCCTGGGTCAGCGTAGCCTGTCCGGATGAGGCGAGCCGGGCGATCCCGAAGTCAGCCACTTTAACGCTTCCGTCCCGGAGGACCATGATATTGTGGGGCTTGATGTCCCGGTGGATGATGCCGCGGCTGTGGGCGTGTCCCAGGGCGCGCACGATCTGCGTGATAAAATGCAGCGCCTCGCGCCAATTCAGCGGCGTGCCGCGCTTCTGCATATACTGCTTCAGCGTCATCCCGTCGATCAGTTCCATAACGATGTAATCCAGTCCGTCCGAGTGGCAGACATCATAAATCGAAACGATATTCACATGGGACAGCATGGCGACCGCCTGAGACTCATCATGAAAGCGGCGGAGCAGGTCGGCATCACAGGCCAACTCAGGCTTTAAAATCTTGATCGCCACCAGGCGGTTCAGTCTGTGACAACGGGCTTTATACACCACGGCCATGCCGCCGGTCCCGATCCGCTCCAAGATCTCATAGCGATCGTCAAGCATTTTCCCTATGTATTGATCCATGGTAAAGGTCCTCCTCAGGATAGCTTGGCCGTTACGACCGTAACATTGTCGGTGGCGCCCTGCTCCACCGCATCTGCCAGAAGCTTTCGGCAGCAGAGTTCCGGTTCGTCATATGCCGCCAGCGGCGCGGCCAGGGCAGCTTCATCCAGCATATTGCTCAACCCATCGCTGCACAGAAGCAGCGTGTCGCCGGGAGTGCGGTCAAATACGTACAGGTCTCCCTCTACTGTGCTCTCAATGCCGACCGCCCGGGTGATAAAATGTTTCTTCGGATGATTTTTTGCCTGCTCCGGTGTGATCGACCCGGCATTCAGCAATGTCTGCACCACAGAGTGATCCCGGGTGACCTGCTTCAAAATACCTTCGTGCAGCAGATAACAGCGGCTGTCGCCCACATTCATAATGTACACCTCACGGGCAAGAATCAGCGCGCCGACCAGCGTTGTGCCCATGCCGCGGTATTCCTCATTATGGGCGGAAAGCGAGAACACCTGAGCGTTCGCACACTGGCAAGCATGCTGCAGCAGCCCCATCGTATGCTCCCTGTCCGCCGGAAGCCCCTCCCGGCAGGCATCCTCCAGCGCGGCGGCAAAGGCCTCCACAGCCACCGCGCTGGCCACAGTTCCAGCCAGCGCACCGCCCATTCCGTCGCACACAACGGCGATGGCAAGGTCGTCATCCAGCTTTCGAATCGCATAGCTGTCTTGGTTGTCACGCCGTACCAGCCCAACGTCTGTAAGGCCAAAAAGCTTCACGGTATCTCATCCTTTCCGCCGATACTTTTCTCTTCTGACCGAAGCTGCTTTCTGCGCAGCTGGCCGCAGGATGCGTCTATATCGCCGCCAAGCTTTCTCCGCACTGTGGCGGTCACGCCGCAGGCTTCCAGCTTTTGCTGAAACTGGCGTACCCGCCGGCTTGGCTTCAGGGGCGACTCTTCAATGTCATTCAATGGAATCAGATTTACATGGGCAGGCTGGCCGCGCAGCAGCTCTGCCAGCAGCGCCGCCTTGGCATCGCTGTCGTTCACGCCGTCGATCATAGCATATTCATAGGAGATGCGTCTGCCGGTGACCTCGAAGTAATGCCGGCAGCGCTCCATCAGTTTTTTGACGCCGACGCTCCGGTTCACCGGCATCAGCCGGGAGCGAGTCTCATCGTCCGGTGCGTGGAGGGATACACTGAGGGTCAATTGTAACCCAAGGGAGGCCAACTTGTCAATTTTTTCTGTCAGGCCGCAGGTGGATAGCGAAATATGCCGCATTCCGATATTCAGCCCTTCCGGAGCATTCACCAGGGAGAGAAACCGCAGCACAGAGTCAAAGTTGTCCATCGGTTCACCGATTCCCATCATTACAATATTGGATATCTTTAAACCGCTGTCCTTCTGGGTAAAGATCACCTGATCCAGGATTTCTGACGGCGCAAGATCCCGCACCTTTCCGCCCCTGGTAGATGCGCAGAACACGCAGCCCATATTACACCCGACCTGACATGACACACAGACAGTATTCCCGTGCTCGTACTGCATCAAAACCGTTTCAATGCAATTTCCGTCCTGAAGCCGCCAGAGATATTTGATGGTCCCATCCAGCGCAGAGACCTGCTTGCGGGCAACGGTCGGCGCGGTAATACGGCATTCCTCAGAGAGCGCACGGCGCAGGTTCAGGGGAAGATCGCTCATCTCGGCAAAATCGGTCACACCGCGGTGGAGCCACTGAAACACCTGCTTTGCACGAAAGGCAGGCTGTCCCCGATCCTTCAGATAGGCCCCCAGCTCCCCCGGCGTCATGGATTTGATGTCTGTCAATCGAGGTCATTCCTTTCGCTGCAGCCGCGCGGTAAAAAATCCGTCTGTACCGTGTCTATGCGGCCAGAACGTCATCATGCCGCTTTCCCCTCCCGGAATCGGCAGTTCCAGGGGGACAAGAAAAAAGTCCGGGCGATCCTGAA
>CAKUHW010000110.1 GCA_934659415.1 uncultured Oscillospiraceae bacterium | reverse complement strand
CGACGATGCGCAGGGGAGCTGGACAGGCAGAATCCTTGCCTCTCCCTCTGGGAGAGGCGGCCGAGCGCAGCGAGGACGGAGCGGGCGAACGGGACAATGCCCGATCAAAAGGCCGCAAAACCCTCTCAGTCACCTACGGTGACAGCTCTCCCAGAGGGAGAGCCAGGTAGGGCAAGGGCTCCTATTCGGCGCTCAGCCGGTCGTACAGCTCCACGGTGACGGTGAGGGTGCGTCCGTGCCGCCGGATGGTCAGCTCCACCGTGTCCCCCGGGTCCAGGGCGGCGAAGATGCGGGTGAGGTCGTCCACGGTGGGGGTGTCCGCGCCGTTGGCCCCGCAGATCAGGTCATCCGGCCGGATGCGCTCCGCCGCGGGGGTCCCCTCCGTCACCTCCTTCACCAGCACGCCCCGGTACCCGTCCACTGCGGCGGTGTAGCAGGAAATGCCGATGGAGGGGCGGGCGGTGCGCCCGGTGCGCAGGATGCGGTCCAGATAGGGGGCGGCGTCGGACAGGGGGATGGCAAGGCCCAGCCCTTCCGCCACCACCTCGTCCCGGATGCCGGTGACCTTGGCCGAGCTGATGCCAACCACCCGGCCCATGCTGTCCACCAGGGTGCCGCCGGAGTTGCCGGAGTTCAGGGGGGCGCTGGTGAGGATGAGCCTGCCGGGGTAGTCCAGCTCGCTCACCCGGTCCGTGAGGGCGGAGACGATGCCGTCGGTCATGGTGCCGTAGAGATAGCCCATGGGGTTGCCGATGGCGTACACCGGGTCGCCCACGTGCAGGGTATCGGAATCCCCCAGCTCCGCGGGGGTGAAGGTCCCGCCCAATGCCTTGAGCACCGCCAGGTCCAGCTCCTCGTCATACCCCACCAGGGCCGCGGGGTACACACTCATATCCGAGATCTGCACCACGGACAGGTCCAGTCCGCCGTCGATGATATGGTAATTGGTGACCAGATAGCCCGAGGCGCTGATGAAGAAGCCGGAGCCCACGCTGTAGCCGTCTCTCTGCTCGGCCTGGACCAGCACCACGGAGGGCAGCACCTTTTCGTAGATGGACCGGGCGTCCAGCGTCTCCCCCGGCAGGGCGTTCAGCTCCAGCTGTACGGAGGGGTCGGGCTCCGCCTGAGGCAGGCGCTCCGGCGTCCAGCTGCCCCCCGTCTGTCCGGGCCGGACGCTGGGCTCCGGCTCATACCAGCTGGGCTGGGGATCCCCCGCCCAGTCGGTCAGCAGCTCCGCCACCCGCCGGGCCCCGAAAAAGCCCAGGACCGCAAAGCCCGCCAGCACCGCCAGAGCCAGTCCCGCCACCAGCAGGTCCCGCCACAGCCGCCGCTTTCTCCGCGCCGGGCGCGCCGGGGCGCGCCGGGGCTGCCCGCCGTCCTTGGGCCAACGGTGGGAGAGGTAGTTGTCCATGGCAGGTCCTCCTTTATGCCCGGGTCAGCGTAAAGGTAAAGCAGGTCACACCATTTTCGCTGGTGCAGGTGATGCTCTCCTTGTGGCTGTTCAGAATAGTTTTCACGATATACAGGCCCAGCCCCACGCCGTCCCGGTCCTCGCTGCGGGAGTGGTCGGCCTTGTGGAAGCGGTCAAAGATCAGCGGCAGCTCCTCCGGCGGGATGGTGGAGCCCTCGTTGCTGATGGATACCGAGGCCTTCTGTCCCTTGGCGGTCACGGAGATGCCCAGGGTGCCCCCCTGCCGGGAGAACTTGATGGAGTTGTCCAGCAGATTGTAGCACACCTGGGTGATGGAGTCCGGGTCGCCCCAGACCAGCATGGGCTCCTCCGGCAGCTGGGTGGAGACCTCCAGGCCCTTGGCCGTCACCTTGCTCTCCAGGCTCACCAGCACCCGCAGCAGGGTCTCGCTGATGTCGAACTGCTGCTGGGCCAGCCGCTCGTCCGACTGGAGGCGGGACAGTTCCAGCATGGAGCGCACCAGCCGGGACAGCCGCCTGGTCTCGGAGGAGATGACCTGCAGGTACTCGTTCTCCTTCTCCTTGGGGATGGTGCCGTCCAGAATGCCGTCGGCAAAGCCGGCGATGGTGGTCATGGGGGTCTTGAGCTCGTGGGACACGTTGGCGATGAACTCGCTGCGCCGCTGCTCGCTCTTGGCCAGGGAGTCCGCCATGGCGTTGAAGGCGTCCGCCAGCTCGCCGATCTCGTCTCGGCGCCGGCCCACGTCCACCCGCACGTTCAGCTCGCCGTGGCCGAACTGCCGGGCCGCGGCGGCGATCTCCTTCAGGGGGCGGGACTGGTGCATGCTGGTCACTGAGCTGATAACCGCCGCGATGAGGATGACCGCGCAGGCGGTCAGCAGGAAGATGCCGGACAGGTCCCGCCACATGGCGGTGTAGTTGGAGGTGTCGGCGGTGAAGAACACCAGACCCTGGAGATACCCGGTGGCCCGGGCGATGGGCAGGCCCACCACATACCGGGGGTCCTCATACAGCCCGCCCAGGGTGGAGCGGCCGCTGTAGGAGCCCTCGGTGACACTCTGCACGATGGCATCGGCCACCTGCCGGTCCTCCAGGGCGGTGAGCTCCTGGGTGCCGTCGGTGGCGTAGAGCACCTTGCCCTCGCTGGTGGCCACCAGCACGTGGGCGTCGGTCAGCTGGGCCACGTTGGAGAGATACTGCTGAAAGCCCGTGGTGTTCCACACCATGCCGCCGCTCTGTGCGGCGGAATAGGAGGTGTAGTCCGCGATGTAGTGGGCGTTGCGGGCCAGGGCCTCCTGGGTCTCCCGTAGGGTGTACTGATAGCTCAGGGCCACAAAGGAGGCCCCCAGCAGCAGGAAGGAGAGCAGGATCATGCCCGCCATGGTGGCAAATTGCCGGCTGTAGATGCTTTTCACGAATTCACGACCTCAAATTTATAGCCCACGCCCCACACGGTCTTGAGGCTCCACTTGTCGCTGACGCCCTCCAGCTTTTCCCGCAGGCGCTTGATGTGCACGTCCACCGTGCGGGAGTCGCCGAAGTAATCGAAGCCCCACACCTCGTCCAGCAGCTGGTTGCGGGTAAACACCCGGTTGGGAGCGGAGGCCAGATGGTAGAGCAGCTCCAGCTCCTTGGGGGGCGTATCCACCCGTCTGCCGTCCACCAGCAGCTCATAGGAGTCCAGGTCGATGACCAGCTTGTCAAAGCTCAGGCGCTTGCTCTGCTGCTCCTCCTCGCCGAAGCGGCGCAGCACCGCGTGGATGCGGGCCAGGACCTCCTTCATCTCAAAGGGCTTGGTAATGTAGTCGTCCGCACCCATCTCCAGGCCGTTCACCTTGTCCTCTACCTCGCCCTTGGCGGTGAGCATGATCACCGGGACCTTGGAGGTCTCCCGGATCTTCCTGCACACCGACCAGCCGTCCATGCCGGGCAGCATGATATCCAGCAGCACCAGCTCCGGTTGGAACTGGTGGAACTTCTCCAGCCCGGCCAGGCCGTCCCCGGCCACCTGGCAGTCCATCCCCTCCTTCTCCAGATAGAGCCGGAGCAGGTCGGCAATGTTGCGGTCGTCCTCTACAATGAGTACTTTTCGGGGCATAACGCACACCCTTTCTGTTGTATTTCGCGTGAATTATACGGATAGTTTTCAAAGTCAGCCTGTCACCGCACATAGGAGCGGTCCACCTGGATCACCGCCCGGAAGCGGCTGTCGGCGGCGGCGAGGGCTGCGCCCAGCCGGGCCTTCACCTGTTCGGCGGTGAGAGGGACATCGTAGGGCAGCACCACATCGAAGATCAGGTTGGTAAAGCTGGGCCCGTCGGTGATGCGGAAGTCGTGGATGGTGAGGGTGGGGTCGATCTCCAGGGCCAGGGCCTCGGTGAGATGGAGCAGCCGCCCCACCTTGGGGTCGTCGGTCTGGATGGGGTCCATGTGAATCACGGCCTCCAGAGAGAACTTCTCCCCCAGCTCCCGCTCCACATGGTCGATCACGTCGTGGACCTCCATCACATCGCACCCGGCGGGGACCTCCGCATGGACGCTGAGCATCCGCCGGCCGGGGCCGTAGTCGTGAATCACCAGGTCATGGATGCCCCGGATGGGGGGATAGCTGAGGATGAGCGCCTCCATGGCGCGCACCTCCTCCGGGTCGGGAGGCTGGCCCAGAAGGGGGTCCAGGGTGTCCTTGGCGGAGCTGATGCCGGTCTTGATCACGAACAGCGCCACCAGCACGCCCACCCAGCCGTCCAGGGGCAGGGAGAACAGGGCGGAGAGCGCCAGGCCCAGCAGCACCGCGCCGGTGGCCACGGCGTCCGACCGGGAGTCCGCCGCGGCGGCCTTCAGCGCCTCGGAGCGGATGCGCTTTCCCAGGGCGGCGTTGAACCAGCCCATCCACAGCTTCACCAGCACGGAGGCGATCAGGATGGCCAGGGTGAGCGGGGTGAGGGCGGTCTGCGCCGGATGGAGTATTTTCTCCACGGAGCTTTTGCCCAGCTCCACCCCCACCACCAGGATGACCAGCGACACGATGAGCCCCGCCAGGTACTCCATACGGCCGTGGCCGAAGGGGTGCTCCGCGTCCGCCTTTCTGCCCGCCAGGCGGAAGCCCAGAAGGGTCACCACGGAGGAGGCCGCATCGGACAGATTGTTGAAGGCGTCCGCCGTCACGGAGATGGCGCCGCTGATAAGCCCCGCGGCCAGCTTGCCGGCAAAGAGCAGCAGATTGAGGGCGATGCCCGTCCCGCCGGCCAGCATCCCGCAGCGCCGGCGCACATCGGGGTCGTCGGTCTGCTGCCAGTCGGGGACAAAGCGCCGCAGCAGGGCATCAAGCACGGCAGCCACCTCGTTTCAAAGGGAATTGTGTTATTATAAACGAATCTGCGGAAAAAGGCAACCGGTCCGCCCCGGCTCTTTTACGGGTTGCTGAGGTAGTAGCCCACGCCCCACTTGGTCATGATATACGCCGGGTTGGCCGGGTCGGGCTCCAGCTTCTCCCGCAGGCGGCGGATGTGCACGTCCACCGTGCGCAGCTCCCCGATATACTCGTAGC
>CAKUHW010000109.1 GCA_934659415.1 uncultured Oscillospiraceae bacterium | reverse complement strand
CCCGGAAGCGGACCCGCACCTGACCGGGGCCGGCCTCCACATGGATATCGGAGGCGCGCTGGCGCACCGCCTGCTCCACCAGGGAGTTGATGAGCACCACCACCGGGGAGGAGTTCACGTCCTCCTGCAGCAGCTGGTCCTCCAGGGTGGCGTCCTGCTCGCTGGACTGGGTGTACTGCTCTGCGGCCTCCTGCATTTCGGCGGTGCCGTAGCAGCGGTCGATGGAGCGGAGAATATCCGCCGAGGTGGCGAGAAAGGGCTTGATCCGGCACTTGCTGGCTGTGGCCACCACGTCCCGGCCCTTCATGTTCATGGGGTCGCAGATGGCCACCTGAAGGGTCTTGCCGTCCTCGCTGTCAAAGGCGAAGGGGATAACCAAATAGGTGCGCAGCAGGTCTGGACGGACGAGCTGACGCACCTCCATGGGGATGGGATTTTCGTACAGGCGCACGGTGGGCATGCCGGACACGGCGGAAAGGGCCTCGATGATCTGCTCCTCCGTCACCGTGCCCTGCTCCAGCAGGAGGGAGCGAACGGGGCGGCCGGTCTGGCGGTGCTCCTCCCGCAGGAAAGCGGCCTGGTCCGGCGTGAGCGCGCCGTGGTCCACCAGATAGGACAGCAGTTTTTCGTTCAACCGGATCTCCTCCTTAAAATATTGGGATGCTGGGCGGGGAACGGATCCGGAGCGGTCGGATCAGCGCCGGAGCGTCCGACGCTGATCCCAGGGCTCCGGCCCTGGGATGGGGGGCTGCCGGTCTCGACCGGCAGCCCCGGATATCAGTTGTTTACTTGACGTCTTCTTACTTGACGTCGATCACCAGGTTGAAGGTGAAGTTACGGGCGCCGTAAGTCACGGTGACGGGAACGCCGGCCTCGGGGGCGAAGGCGTTCAGGGTCAGGGTGCTCAGGCCGGTGGTGTTCAGCAGGGCGGCCAGATTGTCGCAGGCCTCCTTGGTGGAGTTGCTGCGCAGCTTGGCCACGGCCACATCGTCCAGCAGGATGCCGTTCACGGTGACGCTGGCGTCAGCGGGGACCTTGGAGAAGATCTTGGTGACGCGCTTGACCATGCCGTTGCCGTAGCCGGTCACGGCGTTCTGGAAGGTGGAATTGGTGAGCAGGGTAGCCAGGTTGCCCAGCTGCACGTCCTTCAGGTCCTCGAACTTCTGCAGCTTGAGGGCCTTCTGCAGGTAGCCGTAGTAGGTGCTGGTGCTGACGGCCTCCTCCAGCTTGGCGTCGATGGCGCTCTCCAGATCGGCGCGCTCAGCGGCGGCGTAGTCATAGGCGGTGTAGTTGGTGTAGTTCGAGGCAGGAGTCTTTCCGGGGTTTTCTGCGAGGAACGCGGTGTAGTCATCATAGGCATCGGCGCGCACAGCGTCGCAGACCTTGGCCAGCAGGTAGTCCTTGATGGGGGCCAGGGCGGGGTTGGTGTCCAGCGCGCCCAGGTCGATGCCATAGGCGGTCATGTCCTCAACCAGGGTGGTGGGGGTGTAGCTGGCGTCAAGGAAGTAGTTGTCGGCACGCTCCCGGGCCAGAGCAGGCGTGGCTCCGACGCTGGTGAGACCCTCAATAAACTTCTCGCGGACCACATTAGCAGCGGTCTCGGCGATGAAGTCCACCAGGCCGTAGAGCTCGCTGTTGTCAAAGGCGGCGGAGGTGTCGCCCAGCCAGTACAGCTTGAACAGGTTGCTGTTCACCAGGTCGTTCACGTCCATGTTGGCGGCGACCCAGGCGTTCAGCACGGCATCCAGCTTGGCGTTGGCGGCGGCGGTGCCCATGCCCACCTTTTCCATGGCGGTGACCATGGCGGAGAAGGTGGCGTTGGTCTTCAGGGTGACAAGGCTGCTGTCGATGCGGCTGGCCAGCTCGGACTTGACCTTGTCGTTGTTCAGCGCGGCCTCAACGGCCCGCTGCAGCTCGGTCTCGTAGGTGGTCTGGATGTCCTCGGTGACGTTGAGCTTCACATAGCTGCGGCCGCCCTCGAACTTGTACTCGGCCAGGTCGCCGCCGTCCAGCTTCAGAGTCACGTTCACGGGGTAGACATAGGGGTGAGTGTCGGTGACGGGAGCGAACTCATTGGCGGGGGCGCTGAAGCGGAAGGTCACAGCGGCGGTCATCTCCACCTGGGAGGTGTAGGCGGTGTTGGCCTTCAGATCTTCGTACATATCGCGGGCCATGGCGACGGCCAGCCTGGCCACCAGCTGACGCTTGGTCTGGCCGGCGGGGACCTGCAGGGTGGTGGTGCCGGCGGCCTCGTTCACCAGGACGGTGGCCTGGGCGCTGCCGGCGGTGACGGTGACGTTGCCGGTGTAGTACTTGCCGGAGGAGGTCTCACGGAAGTTGGCCCACAGGTCGGCACCTTCGGTGCGCAGGTAGGCGTACACGGCGTCCTTCAGCTGCTGGACGGTGGCGCTCTCCAGGTCAATGCCCAGCTCGGTCCTGACCTTGTTGACGATCTCGTCCACATAGCCGCTGACCTCAGTCTTCAGGTCGGCGCGGTCGGCGGAGTCGCCCAGGAACTGGATGGCCATGGAGGAGGCCTTCTGGACGATGGCGATGACCACGTCGTCGGAGACCTCAGCCTTGAAGGTCACATCCTGGGTGCGGGCGCCGGAGACGATGGCGCTGTTGAACACCAGAGGCTCCATCTCGGTGGTGGCGCCCCACTTGGAGTGGTTGACGGTGGACTGGTAGGCGTTCAGAGAGTCCATGGAGGCCTTGACGGCCAGACCGATGTAGTCGTTGTCGTCCAGCCACTGGGCGTACAGGTCCAGGTCGGCGGAGATGGCATACTCGGTGTCGGCGGCGTAGGCGGTGCCGGTGCCGTCGGCCTTGTCGTTCCAGCCCACAAAGACCTTGCCGGCCTCGGTGAGGGCGGAGAGGGTGGTGAAGTTATCGCCCGCGTCCACGGTGGCGGAGTCCACCTTGGCGGCACCGTTCCAGTAGTTCACGGTGTAAGTGACGGAGGGGATCACACCGCCGCCGGAGGTCTTGGACTTCCAGGACAGCCGCACCACGATCTTGGCGACCTCGGCACGGGAGGTGGTGTCGGTGGGATGGAACTTACCGTCGGCATAGCCGTTCACCAGACCGTAGCGGCGGCAGTTGGCGATGGCCTCCTTGGCGTAGTTGCTGAAGGTGCCGGCATCGGGGAAGGGCTCGGTGGAGCCGCTTTCCCTGTGGACCTGATTGGTCTGCTCACCGTACCAGGTGATGAACCGGTCCAGCATCACGCACAGCTGATCGCGGGTGATGGAGGCGTCGGGGTCGAACACCTTTACACCGTTCTTGGTGTAGCCGTTCACGATGCCGTTGTCAGCTGCCCACTTGACAGCGCCGCTGTACCACAGACCGGCGGGCACGTCGGAGAAGGAGGAAACGCTGTTGTCCACCGTGGCGTTGGCCACCCGGGAGAGCACGACCACAAACATGCTGCGGGTCATGTCGGCGCCGGGGGCAAACTCGGTGTGGGTGACGCCGCGGAAATAGCCCCGCTGGGTCACGGTGTCGACATACTGGTAGTACCAGCAGTCTTTGGGGACGTCTGTGTAGCTTTCCGCGCTCTTAGCCGATGCAAAGGTCAGCACGGAAGTAAGCATGCACAGAGCCAGGAGAATGCTGAGGATACGCTGCTTCTTCATTACGATTTCCACTCCTTTGCTAATCTGAGTTCCCGAAGGAGCGGGGCGGCGCCTGTTTGGGCAGGCCCTGTGCCTTCGCAAAACCTCGCGTTCCACCCTCGCCGGTGACCCCTAAACTGCCCTGCGCTTCCCGCGCGGGACAACACCGGAGAGGACGCTTAAAAACGACTATATACTACACCTTTTTTTCTTTGAAGTCAAGGCTTGACAGGAACTCCGGCACAGAAGTTTTGGACCAAAATGCAGCGCTTTCGGGCGACGGCATACGCGCCTGTCCGAAGTGCGGACAAGGGCCGTATATTTCGCATCCCGCCTCAAATACTACCACCGGATGATACTCATATCCGGAAGGGTAAGCGTGCGTGCCCTTGTCAACTGACACAAAGAAGAAGGAGGAACTGATCGTGAGATATCGCACTATGATCTCTGCGCTGCTGCTGGCGGCGGCGCTGGCCGGACCTGCGGCGGCAGCGGCGCTGACGGCGGCCGTCCCGGCGGACAACTCCGCCCCCATTGCGGAGGACCTGGAGGTGAACACCTACAAGGGAATCGCCGTTACCAGCCGCTTTGCGGCTACGGACCCGGACGGAGATCCGGTCACATTCCAGGTGGTGGATTCCCCCGCCCGGGGCAGGATCACCCTGGACGAGAGCGACCCGGCCGTGTTCTGGTACACGCCCTACGAGGGCAAAAAGGGACGGGATTCCTTCACCTATGTGGCTGTGGATGATAAGGGCGGCGTGTCCAGGCCGGCTACGGTGAAGATCGTCATCTCCAAGCAGGCGGGTAAGGTGACCTATTCAGACATGACCGGCGAGGTCGCGGCCTATGCCGCCCTCCGGCTGGCGGAGGAGGAAATCTATGTGGGACGCAAGGTGGGCGGCGTCTACTGCTTTGATCCCGGCGAGACCTTTACCCGGGAGGAGTTTCTGGCCCTTGCCATGGCTGCGGCGGGCGTTGAGGCGCTGGATGGAGTTACGGTGACAGGCTTTTTTGACAACGACGCCATCTCCGTCTGGGCCAGAGGGTATGTGTCCGCCGCTCTGCTGGAGGGGGCGGTGAGGGGCACCCGGAACGAACTGGGCCAGGCGGTATTTCTGGCGCAGACGCCCATCACCTGCGGTGAGGCCGTTGTGATGATCGACCGGCTGCTGGCGGCCGAAAATGTGAAGGCGGAGCCCACCATGGCCGCCCCCGCCTGGTGCGCCCAGGCGGCCGCTAATCTGGAGACGGTGTCCGTCCTCCCGACGGGCGCGAACCTGACGGCGGAGCTCACCCGCAGCGAGGGGGCGCAGATGCTGTCCGCCATGCTGGACGTGCTGAAAAACCGGGAGAAAAAGGGCTGGTTC
>CAKUHW010000108.1 GCA_934659415.1 uncultured Oscillospiraceae bacterium | reverse complement strand
GGTAGTAGAGCAGCGAGCCGCCCAGAATGCCGATGAGCACCGCTCCCTTGACCTGCCGCCGGGCCATGATGGCCACCGCCAGAAACACGATCACCGTGACCGCCAGAGGCATCACAGCCGCCCAGCTGCCCGGCCGGAGCAGATTGAACGACCCCAGGGTGACGCAGGTGGAGGTGCTGACTACCACCAGCCCGGCGTTCTGCAGCCCCAAAAAGGCAATGAACAGCCCGATGCCCGCCGGAATGACCTTGCGCACCTCCGGCGGAATGGCCGCAAAGATCTTTCTGCGCAGTCCGGTCACGGTGAGGAGAATGAACGCCGCGCCGTCAAAAAGGACGAACACCAGGCCGTTGGCGTAGGTAAAGCCGAAGCCGGTGCAGACCGTGTACACAAAAAATGCGTTCAGCCCCATCCCTGTGGCCTGGGCCAGGGGCAGGTTGGCCAGCAGCCCCACCAGCACGGTCCCCACCACGGCGGAGAGAGCCGTCGCCACATAGATGGCCCCGTAGGACACACCCAGCAGCTGCGTGCCGTCCCCCAGGGGATCGGCAAACATATTGGCGTTGACCATCAGAATGTAGGCCATGGCGAAAAAGGTAGTCAGGCCTGCCATCAGCTCCGTGCGCACCGTTGTTCCCCGCTCTTTCAGATGAAAGAAATGTTCCACCCTGCACTCCCCCATATTCAGGCTCCCGCTCCGTCCACGTCCGTGCGCGGGGCGGCTTTTGTACGGCCGGTCCCTCGGGGTCATCATACGCTTTCCCGCGCAAAAATGCAAGAAGAAAGGCTTTTTCTCAAGTTTTCCGGGCAGGGCTGCAACAAACACTTGTATTTTCTTCCGATATCCGGTATAATAGTCCGACACGTTACTGTGAACAGGAATACGCTCATACCGCAAGAAAGGAAGGGGCTTATGACGATTCAGAATGAGAACGGCCGCATCCGCATGACGAATGAGGTCTTCACCAATATCACCGGCGCCGTCGCCACCAACTGCTACGGCGTCAAGGGTATGGCTTTTCGCTCCAAAACAGACAGTCTGGTCCACCTGCTGCGCTGGGAGTCCATGTCCAAGGGCGTCAGGATCACCTACCACGAGGACGGCTCCATCTCCATCGAGCTGCACATCATCGTGGACAACGGCGTGAATCTCATGGCTGTCAGCCGCTCTATCCAGAGCGAGGTCAAGTACAACGTGAGCCGGCTGACCAACGTGGAAGTGCGCAGCGTGAATGTCTGCGTGGACTATATGGTCATCGGGTGACCTCATACGGACAGAGAAAGGAACGACCGAAGCTATGATCGATACGATTGACGGCACACTCTTCCAGCGCATGATCATTCATGCCTCCGCCAGCATCGAAAGCCAGAAGCAGAGCATCAACGAGCTCAATGTTTTTCCCGTCCCCGACGGCGATACAGGCACCAATATGTCCCTGACCATCGGCACCGCCGCCGCCGAGGCCGGAAAGGGCCCCGTCCCCGCCGTCGGCCAGGCCGCCTCCTCCGCGGCCTCCGCCCTGCTCCGGGGGGCGCGCGGCAATTCCGGCGTGATTCTCTCCCTGCTGTTCCGCGGCCTGTCCAAGGGGCTGAAGGAGCTGTCCTCCGCGGACGGCGCCGCCCTGGCCGCCGCCATGAACGAGGGAGTTTCCGCCGCCTATAAGGCGGTGATGAACCCCACGGAGGGTACGATCCTCACCGTCTCCCGCCTGGCCGCCGCCCGGGCCGCCGAGGCCGCCGGGGAGCAGAACAGCGTGGAATACATGCTGGAGGCGGCCATCGCCGCCGGCCAGATCGCCCTGGCCGATACGGTCAATCAGAACCCGGTGCTGAAAAAGGCCGGCGTCGTCGACGCCGGCGGCAAGGGCTATCTGATCATCCTGCAGGGCATGCTGGACGAGCTTCGCGGCATCGCCGCGCCGGAGGTCGCCGGCGGCGGAGCTTCCCTTCAGGACAAGGCGGACTTTGCCGCCCTCAGCCAGGAAGAGATCACCTTCGCCTTCGATACGGTGTTCATCGTCCGCAAGACGGTCAACAAGTCTCTGGATCCCCTGCGCGTCTACCTGAACAGCATCGGCGACAGCCTGGTCATCGGGGAAGATGACGACATGTTCAAGGTCCATGTGCACACCAACATCCCCGGCAACGCCCTCATCGAGGCCCAGAATTACGGCACCCTGGAGCTGGCCAAGATCGAAAATATGCGCACCCAGGCCGCCGATCTGGCCGCGGGCCGCCATGTGCAGAGCACCGACGACCTTGAGGACGACCACGGCCACGATGACAGCGGCGCCGTCGTCCCCGCGGAAAAGCCCTATGGCGTAGTGGCCGTATGCGCCGGCGACGGGCTGGCCTCTATCTTCCGCGACCTCGGCGTGGACGGCGTCATCTCCGGGGGACAGACCATGAATCCCTCCACGGAGGATATCCTGCGGGAGATCGCCCGCACCCCGGCAGAGACCGTGTTCGTCCTGCCCAACAACAAGAATATCATCATGGCCGCCCAGCAGTGCGTCGGCCTGCTGGAGGGGCGCAATATCGTGGTCCTCCCCTCCCGCACCGTTCCCCAGGGAATCTCCGCCATGATGGTCATGGATCCCGACGCCGACACACAGACCAACACCGAGGCCATGACCCAGGCCATGGCCGCCGTACACACCTCCGAGGTGACCTATGCCGCCCGGGACTCCGATTTCGACGGCTTTACCATCAGGCAGGGAGACTATATGGCACTCACCGATGGCCATCTGTTCGGCACCGAGCAGCGGCTGGATGTCCTTCTGGAAAACCTGGCCCGGGCCACGCTCCAGCAGGAGGCGGAGTTCATCAACATCTTCTACGGGGAGGACGTGTCCGACGTGGACGCCCAGGCGGCTGAGGCCCTGTTCCAGCGGCTCTGCCCCAACGCCGAGGTCGTGCTGCAGCGCGGCGGCCAGCCGGTGTACTACTACCTGATCTCCGCGGAGTAAAGCTTTGCAGAAAAATCATAAGGCCCGCCGCGGGTTTCCCCGCGGCGGGCCTTGTTCCGTCAAAAAATGAGGACTTTTTTGGCGGCCTGGGCTCACTCCTCGATCACGCCGCGCCGCTCCTCCAGCTCCCGGCGGATGACCTCCAGCTTGTCGTCCGTCAGGTCATAGGGGATGATGGCCACGATGCCGATGATGCCGAAAATGATGGGCATGATGCCGTTGAAGAGGTAGATGGCGTTCACCGTGGAGGCAGACTGGACCGCCAGGGTCTGGTCATAGCCCGCACCGGCCAGGATCCAGCCGATGCCGTAGGTGGCGAAGGCCACCGCCAGCTTGATGGCAAAGGTTGCCAGACCGTAGATAAGGCCGGGGGCCCGCACACCGGTCTTCCACTCCCCGAAGTCGGCTGCGCCGGGCATAGAGCCCCAGATGTTGGCGAACACACCGCTGAGGGTCAGGCCGCCGAACACCGCGGAGACCACGTTGAGAGCAAAACTCTGCCTGGCGATCAGAGAGAACACACCGCTGAGAATGGCGCACGCGCCGCTGATCATAAACATCCTGCGGCTGCCCAGCACGGCGGTCAGCTTGGGCACGAACAGCAGGCCCAGCAGAGGCAGGGTGTACATGGTAGTGAGGATCCAGGGGATCATCCCCTCGTTGTTCAGGTAGTACAGGGCGTAGTAGGGCGTAAAGCTGCTGCGGAAGGCCACGAACAGATTGATGAAGAACACCATGAACAGGATGCACAGCGCGGGCTTGTTCTTGCCCAGGGACTTAAAGGACTTGGAAAAGTTTGCGGTATTCTTGGGGACCTTGACCCGCTCCTTCGTGCCCAGGCCGGCGATCAGAGTGAACACGATGGTGCACACGCCCATGATGATGCCCAGGGCCAGGTAGCCCTTGGCGTCCATGCTGGCGCCGTCGGCGCTGCATTTGGTGATGATGGTGACGGCGAACATGTTCAGCAGGAAGCCCGCCAGGTTGGCGCCCCAGTCCCGGAAGGTGCCCAGCAGCACCCGCTCCTTCCGGTCGGTGGTCATCACGTTGGACAGAGAGCCGTAGGGCATCTGGAACACCGTGCCGAATACGGTGTACAGCAGGTAGATCACATAGGCCCACACCATCTTGCCCGCGTAGGAGAAGTTGGGGGCCACAAAGCACAGCGCCAGGAAAATGCCGTAAGGGATGGCCGCAGCCAGCATAAAGGGCCGGTAGCTGCCGTGTTTTGTCACCGTGTGGTCGGCAATGGTGCCCATGATGGGGTCGTTGACGGCATCAAAGATCATGGCCACCAGGAAAATGGTGCCCGCCGCCACCGGCGTGATGCCCAGAATGTCCGTAAAGAACACCAGCAGGTAGGTGGTCACCAGATTATAGGCAAACTGGGAGCCCAGATCGCCGCAGCCGTAGCACAGCCGCTCCCGCAAAGTCAGTTTCATGTCAGGTTCTCCTCTCTTCTTTTAGATCATACCACATCAGTAGAGCTGCGGAAAGCTGGGGATGGACACGCCGATGGAGTTGAACTTGGAGGTGGTGCAGAAATACTCGTCCAGCCTGGTGCACAGGCCCTGGTCGTTCAGCTCGATGTAGGAGATCTCCCGGTTGGAATAGTGGCCGCCCTCCACGGCTCCGCCCCAGGTGACGTCAAAGTAGGCGTTGAACTCCGCGATGTACACGTTGGGATCGTTGGTGTTGTAGAACTTGCAGTCGTACACGCCGCCGTCCCCCATATTCGCGGCCAGCCAGGCGTTGATAGAGTCGTATTCCGTGCCCACATACACCCGCGGCATATCCTTCGGAGCGTCCACCAGCTCGTGGACAAAGTCGTCGGCCAGCACGCAGTTGACCTCCGGATCCCAGTAGCTGGGATTGATAAAAAAGTTCAGCGTGGCCTCCACCTGGCGGGCCAGGCTCTCCTCTGTGTGGGCGATCATCGGGGCGGCGGGGCGAGGCTCCAGCGTGGAGGGGTCAGGGGCGTCGTAGAGGAAGTGGGGCAGCTCCACTCCGATGGCCTCGTAATAGGCGGCCGCATCCGGGTGGTCCTTGATGTAATCGATCTT
>CAKUHW010000107.1 GCA_934659415.1 uncultured Oscillospiraceae bacterium | reverse complement strand
TGCCGCTTCTCGGGCCGATGAGGACATCGACCCCTACAAAGCAGCAAGAAGTTCGGCAGTCAACGGCGGGCGGCGGTAGGACTTTTTCGGCAATACCCGCCAAACTTCTCTTGCCAACCTTGCCGCTTTATGATATTCTTCTAAAGAAAGGAGCGCGGACGATGGGCACTTCCATAATGGTGACCTCCGGTAAGGGGGGCACCGGCAAGACCTCGCTCACCGCGGGGGTGGCCTCCTGCCTGGCGGCCCTGGGCCACCGGGTGCTGTGCATCGACCTGGACATCGGTCTGCGCAACCTGGACATCGCCCTGGGTCTGTCCGACCTGGCGGTGATGGACTTCAGCGACGTGACCGCCCACCGCTGCCCCCTGCTCACGGCGGTGACCGCCCACCCGGACATCCGGGGGCTGTTCCTGCTCACCGCGCCCCTCACCCTGGACGACCCTGACCCAGCCCCCTTCCGCGCCATGGTGGAGGACGCCCGGGATTACTACGACTTTATCTTTATGGACTCCCCCGCCGGTCTGGGGGACGGCTTCCGCCTGGCGATGGCCGCGGCGGACCGGGCCGTCGTGGTGTCCGCCACGGACCCCTCCGCCCTGCGGGATGCCCAGCGCACTGTGGCCGAGCTGCTCCCCAGGGTGAAAGAGCTGCACCTGGTGATGAACCGGGTCCAGCCCAAGCTCATCCGCCAGCTGCGCACCTCCATCGACTCCGCCATGGATACCGCCGGCCTGCCCCTGCTGGGGGTGGTGCCCGAGGACCCGTCGGTCACGCTGGCGGCCTCCGCCGGGGAGCCCCTGGTGCTGATGACCTGCCAGGGGGCGGCCCCCGCCTATCTGAACATTGCCCGGCGCCTGCTGGGCAGACGCGTGCCCCTGCTGCGGCTGCGCTGAGCTACGCGATCACACGAGAAAGGACGATACGCCCATGAACATTGCCCTGATGAGCCACGACAACAAAAAGGAACTGATGGTGCAGTTCTGTATTGCCTACTGCGGTATCCTCTCCAAGCATACCGTGTGCGCCACCAACCGCACGGGACACCTGGTCGCCGAGGCCACCGGCCTGCCGGTCCAGCTCTTCCTGTCCCACGCCCACGGCGGCAGCCAGCAGATCGGCGCCCGCATCGCCTATGAGGAGATCGACATGGTCCTCTTCTTCAACGATCCCAACTCCGACGAGCTGGACGCTGACCTGCACTATATCTCCGGCCTGTGCGACCAGCACAACGTCCCCTTCGCCACCAATGTGGCCACCGCCGAGATGCTCATCCACGGCCTGGCCCGGGGCGATCTGGACTGGCGCACCATTCTGCGCCCCAGCACCCCCCTGCGGGTCTGAGGTCCCTTCGCCGCCCCGGCGGCGAAGGAGCACGGGGCCCTTCCCGGGTCCCTTAACCGCGCAGAGGCCGGATAAGTACCATCGTCATTCCTGTCCGCAGAGAGGGGCGCCCCGGCTGAAAGCGCCCCGGCAGGGCCATGGGAAAGACACCGGCGGAGCGGGCCCGGAGACGGGCGCGGTCCCCTTCCCGCACCAGAAGGCCAAAGGGCCGGCGCCATGCGCCGGCTGAACGTGGGTGGCACCACGGGAGTTTGCGCTGTCCTGCTCTCGTCCCATGGCCTGTGGGACGGGAGCAGTTTTTTATCCCTGCGGCACTGCGGGCAGGGCAGAAGCAGAAGGGCCGCAGATTTCTGCCCAACCTATACCCCCCATGCGTAAAGGGGGGAGAGTCGGCGGCCCTTGCCGACAGGAGAGATTGTCACCGGGCCGCCGTTTACTGCCGGGGGTCCGTGCTCTGGCCGTAGGGGCCGATGTCCTCACCGGCCCGTGCTTTTCTTTCCTGCGGCAACAATCCCTCAGTCACCTTCGGTGACAGCTCCCTTTACACAAGGGAGCTTGGCTCGGTGCGGCTTTTGCAGCTGCTGCGCACCCGTAGGGCAAGGGCTCTGCCCTTGCCGCGCAGACCGCTGCCGCAGCGGTCTGCGGCAAAACTCATTTTCATAAAAACATCTCACCAAAGGAGTGACCTTTCATGGCCAAACAAAAGCCCCGCACACTCTCCGGTTTCATGGAGCTGCTGCCGGAAAAGCAGGCGCAGTTCGACCGGATGCTGGAGCTGCTGCGCCGTTCCTACTCCCTCTACGGCTTCACCCCCCTGGACACCCCGGTGATCGAGGCCAGCGAGGTGCTGCTGGCCAAGGCCGGCGGCGAGACGGAAAAGCAGATCTACCGCTTCACCAAGGGCGACAGCGACCTGTCCCTTCGCTTCGACCTGACGGTGCCCCTGGCCAAATATGTGGCCCTGCACTACGCCGAGCTGTCCTTCCCCTTCCGCCGCTTCCAGATCGGCAAGGTCTACCGGGGAGAGCGGGCCCAGCGGGGCCGCTTCCGGGAGTTCTACCAGGCGGATATCGATGTCATCGGCGACGGCCGGCTGGACATCGCCAACGAGGCGGAGATCCCCTCCATCATCTACAACACCTTCACCGCCCTGGGCCTGCACCGGTTCCAGATCCGGGTGAACAACCGCAAGCTCCTCAACGGCTTCTACGCCATGCTGGGGCTGACGGACAGGTCCGCCGCCATCATGCGCACCGTGGACAAGCTGGACAAGATCGGCCCGGACAAGGTGAAGGAGCTGCTCCAGGGGGAGGAGACCGCCCTCACCGCCGCCCAGGCGGAGGAGATCCTCTCTTTTATCGCCATCCGGGGGACCAACAGCCAGGTGCTCGCCGCCCTGGAGGGCTACCGCGGCCGGAACGAGACCTTTGACCTGGGTCTGGAGGAGCTGAACAGCGTGGTGAAATATCTGGCCGCCTTCGGCGTGCCCGAGGACCACTTCGCCGTGGACCTCACCATCGCCCGGGGTCTGGACTACTACACCGGCACCGTGTATGAGACCACCATGCTGGACCACCCCGAGGTGGGCTCCGTGTGCTCCGGCGGCCGGTATGACAGCCTGGCCGAGTTCTACACCGACAAGCAGCTGCCCGGCGTGGGCATCTCCATCGGTCTCACCCGGCTGTTCTATGTGCTGGAGGAGCAGGGGATGCTCAACCCCGACCTGCTCACCGCCCCCGCCGATGTGCTGGTGCTGCCCATGACCGAGGATCTTGCCCCCGCCATCACCTTCGCCACCGCCCTGCGCCGGGCCGGGGTGCGCACCCAGCTGTATGCCGAGCCCCGGAAGTTCAAGCAAAAGATGGCCTATGCGGACAAGCTCCGCGTCCCCTTCGCCGCCCTGCTGGGGGAGGACGAGATCGCCCAGGGCAAGGTGTCCCTGAAGGATATGGCCACCGGGACGCAGACCCTCCTCTCCCCGGAGGAGGCCGCCCGCCTGGTCCTGGACCGTCTGGAGGCCCTGCAGAAGCTCGCCCCTATTGTGGAAAAATGATCACAGACAGAAATATCTATTCTAAATTATACTGATCGGAGTTGATTTTATCATGTTTCAGTCCAGAACTCATACTTGCGGCCAGCTGCGCATGGAGCATGTGGGGCAGCAGGTGACCATCGTCGGCTGGATGGAGAATGTCCGCGTGGTGTCCGCCAGCCTGGCCTTCGTGGTGGTGCGCGACTTCTACGGCACCACCCAGGTGGTGGCCGAGACCGAGGAGCTGGTGAACACCTTTAAGGGCATCACCAAGGAGTCCACCATCTCCGTGTCCGGCACCGTGCGGGAGCGGGACAGCAAGAACCCCAAGCTTCCCACCGGCGACATTGAGATCGTCCCCGCCGCCGTGGAGGTGCTGGGCCGCTGCACCCACAGCGAGCTCCCCTTCCAGATCAACCGCAGCCGGGAGGCGGACGAGGCTCAGCGTCTGAAGTACCGCTATCTTGACCTGCGCAACCCGGAGGTCAAAAAGAACATCATTCTGCGCTGCAATGTGGTGGCCGCCCTGCGCGCCGCCATGCAGGCGGAGGGCTTTCTGGAGATCACCACCCCCATCCTCACCGCCTCCTCCCCCGAGGGCGCCCGGGACTATCTGGTGCCCTCCCGCAAGCATCCGGGCAAGTTCTACGCCCTGCCCCAGGCGCCCCAGCAGTTCAAGCAGCTGCTGATGACCTCCGGCTTCGACCGCTATTTCCAGATCGCCCCCTGCTTCCGGGATGAGGACGCCCGGGGCGACCGCTCCCCCGGCGAGTTCTACCAGCTGGATATGGAGATGGCCTTCGCCACCCAGGAGGACGTGTTTGCCGTACTGGAGCGGGTGCTCCCCCCCATTTTCGCCAAGTACGGCACCTATCACATCGCCTCCGAGGCCCCCTTCCGCCGCATCGCCTACCGGGACGCCATGGAGCTCTATGGCTCTGACAAGCCCGACCTGCGTATCGACCTGCTGGTGCAGGATGCGACCAACCTGATGGACGACTGCGGCTTCCCCGCCTTTGAAGAGGGCGTGATCAAGGCGGTGGTGGTGTCCGACTTTGAGGGCACCCGCAAACAGATCGACGCCCTGTGTGCCGACGTGGAGGTCCAGGCGGGCAGCAAACCCTACTGGTTCCGCATGGACGAGCACGGCGAGCTGGTGGGCGGCATCGCCAAGTTCCTTCAGGATCCGGAGAAGAAGGCGGACGCGATCCAGCGCCTGGGCCTGAAGCCCAATACCTTTGTGGGTCTCACCTGCGGCCCCCTGGCCGCCGCCCAGAAGGCCGCCGGCGTGCTGCGCAATAAGCTGGGCGCCTTCTGCCCCGGCCACATGGACAAGGAGCGCTATGAGTTCTGCTGGATCGTGGATTTCCCCATGTACGAGATCGGGGACGAGTCCGGCCAGCTGGAGTTCTGCCACAACCCCTTCTCCATGCCCAAGGGCGGGCTGGACACCCTTCTGGCCGCGGAGCGGGGCGAGCTGGACCCCCTGACCATCACCGCCGACCAGTACGACCTGGTGTGCAACGGCGTGGAGCTCTCCTCCGGCGCGGTGCGCAACCACGACCCGGAGATCATGGTCAAGGCCTTCGAGCTGGTCCGTCTGGGCGAGAAGGACGTAAAGGCCAAGTTCCCCGCCATGTACAACGCCTTCACCTACGGCGCGCCCCCCCACGCGGGCATCGCCCCCGGCGTGG
>CAKUHW010000106.1 GCA_934659415.1 uncultured Oscillospiraceae bacterium | reverse complement strand
GGCGTGGTCCCCACCAGGGAGCCCTATCAGAAGCGCACCTCCCACGGCATGATCCTGGGCGAGGGCGGCGAAAAAATGTCCAAGTCCCGCGGCAATGTGGTCAACCCCAACGACATTGTGGCGCAGTACGGTGCGGACACTCTGCGGCTCTACATCATGTTCATCGGCGACTTTGAGCAGGCGGCCGTGTGGAGCGACAACGCCGTCAAGGGCTGCAAGCGTTTTCTGGACAAGGTGTGGAACCTGGCGGAGAGCTGTTCCTCCGATGAGACGCAGTCCGCCGCCAACGCGGCCTCCCTCCACAAGTGTATCAAAAAGGTCGCAGACGATATCGAGGGCATGAAATTCAACACCGCCATTGCCGCCATGATGACGCTGGTCAATGAAATGGGCCAGAACGGCTGCACCCGCGGCGATATGAAAGCCCTGGTCCTGATGCTCTCCCCCTTTGCCCCTCACATTGCCGAGGAGCTGTGGGAGATGCTGGGCGGCAGCGGTTTTGCCTGCCAGCAGAAATGGCCGGACTATGACGAGAGCAAGACCGTGGCCAGCGAGATCAACCTGGTGGTCCAGGTGGGCGGCAAGGTGCGGGCCAATATTCTGGTCCCCGCCGATGCGGACAACGACGCCATTGTCTCCGCCGCTCTGGCCGACCCCAAGGTGCAGAAGTTCACCGCCGGCATGACCCTGGTAAAGTCCATCGTCGTCCCCGGCCGGCTGGTGAACCTCATCGTAAAGCCCCAGTGAGGCGGCAGAAATGAAGCCGCTGAACGGAGCGCACCATATCTGTCTGAAAGCCCCCGGTTACGACTGTTGGCAGGAGACGCTGGCCTTTTACACCGGCACGCTGGGTCTCCCGCTGGTACGCCGATGGGGAGCGGCGGACCGCAGCGGCGCCATGATCGATCTGGGCGGCTGTCTGCTGGAGCTGATGGCCAACGGCGGGGACGCCCCCGGCCCCGGCCGCTTCTGCCACATCGCCTTCCGCACGGACAGCGCCGACGCTGCGCTGGAGTTAGCCCGTCAGGCGGGACGCCCGGTGCTCAAAGAGCCCTCTGATGTGGTCCTGGGCGGAGACTATCCCATCCGGGTGGCCTTCTGCCGGGGCGAGGCCGGTGAGGAGATCGAATTCTTTCAGGAACGGTAGGCTGCGAAAAATTTTTGTCAGGTTTGAAATAGCAGTTGACAACCTCGGAAATATTTCATATAATACCACTGTTAAAGCCATAGAATTGGAATGGCCCCTAAGTATCCTGGAATGAACCGGATACCTCGGAGGGAGGGAAATACAGATGTCCGAAGTGCATGTCCGCGAGGGCGAGTCTCTGGAGAACGCGCTGAAGCGTTTTAAGCGCAGCTGCGCCAAATCCGGCGTCCTGGCCGAGGTCCGTAAGCGTGAGTTCTACGATAGCCCCAGCGTCAAGCGCCGCAAGAAGAGCGAGGCTGCCCGCAAGAACCGCAAGAAGTTCTATTGATCCCACGTAAAAAAGAACCGGAGAACTGCTTTCGCAGTTCTCCGGTTTTTGCTTTTCAGATCAGCCAGCGCCGTACCCCGGGGATACGCCGCAGCACCAGCCAGATGCAGTAGGACAGGCCCAGAACCGCCAGCGACAGCAGCGGGATGGACACCGCACAGGGGAGCAGCAGCACCGTGATGCCCAGCCGGTCAAACACATAGCGGACAAACAGATGGCTGAGGTAGATGCAGAAGGACGCCTCAGACAGGCGCGCCGCAAAGCGCGCCGTCCGTCCCTTCAGCGCACTTCCCAGCGCGGTACAAAGGCCGAATATACCCGCGGCCATCAGAGCCACACCTACGCTCATTCCCTCCAGAAGGCCCTCATAGAGGCTGCCGGAGCGGGCGGAGGACAGGACCGTCCCCCCGAAGACGACCGCAAACCCCGCCGCCAGAAGGGCGGCGCTCTTCCCCCTTCCCAGCGGCCAGCGCCGCTGGCAGTATCCCAGCATACCGTAGCCCAGGGAGGCATAGGTCATATTCATGAGCCACTGCTTTGGAATGCCGCTCTTGTAATAGAGGCTGAAGGGCCAGTAGTGGATCAGCGTAGGGTAGAGGATCCCCAGGGCAAACCACAAAAGCAGCAGGTAGCCCAGCTCCCGCCGGGAGGCCCGCCCGGCAAGGATGCGGGTGACCGGAAGGAAGGCATACACCAGCAAAATAATATGAAGATAGTACAGGTGGAATTCGTGCCGGAACAGCACCAGCTCCTTCCCCGCCTGCAGCAGACCGGGCCACAGCCATTCGGCCGGCGCCTGAAAGCGAAACGCGTCCCAGCCGGTCTCCGCCAGCAGGTGATAGAGCTTATAGGCTGCGGCCCAGAAGAACAGCGCGGCCAGAATGCGCAGAATGTTCTTCCCGTACAGCTTTTTCAGCGTGAGCGGCCGGTCCGGGTCCAGCAGCAGCGCACCGCTGCACATGAAAAACAGCGGCACCGCCGCGCGGGCGGCGCTGCCCCAGAATACCGCGGAGGTCCACTGCACGGACAGCACCGGAAAGCTGTAGCCCCGTCCGCAGCAGTGGATCACCACCACGCAGAAGATCGCCGCGGCCTTGATCAGGTCAATGGCAGTATCTCTCTCCCGCCCTGCCCCGGCCGGGCGGGTGTCACGCAGGGTCACAGCGGACGCCTCCCCTCTCTGGTGATCACATTCCATCAGAGCTCGCAATCCACGGTGATGTTGTCCGTGCCGTGGGCCTCAAACTCGTCGATATAGGCATCGATCCGGCGGTTGAGCTCATCGCAGTTGCTGTCATCAATGGGGACGTCGTCCATGTCCCGGCGGGCCAGATCCTCCGCCAGGATCTCAAAGAACACGTTGTTCTCATATTCCATGATCGCCTCGTGGATCCCGCCCTCCGCAAAGGCTCTGGACGGAATGACTTCACCCTCGTACACATCGCTCAGCGTGGGCATTCCCTCCGCCGCCGCTCTGGCAAACAGCAGGCTCTCGACTTCGTCATAATCCTTGAAGCGCTCCTCGCCCCGGGTGGAATTGAGAATCCAGTTCCCGATGTATACCATATCCAGCAGCCGCCGGAATTGCTTGCGTGTCAATTCGATCTCCATGCTCTTTCCCTCCTTGTCGATCGATGGTATGAGCCGTCTGCGCCCCGGAAAGGCGGGGCGTACCGTATATTATACCGCGCAGCCGCGTCTTGTCAACGGCATAGTTGCCCGCGGGCGCGCATAGAGTAGGTCATCTTACTGCGGAGCGTGATATTCGATGGCTGAGCAAAAGGGTGAAAACAGAATTATTCTGCGCGGAGAGGTGGCCGGAGAGCCGGTCCTGACTCACCGCAACCATGGAACGGAGTATGCCACCGTTCCCTTCCGTGTACCCCGCCTGTCCGGGGCCGAGGACAGGCTGAATCTTGTGTTCCCCTGGGGTGAGCGCGGCCTCTGGATCAGCGGAGGCTGGCTGGATGTCGAGGGAGAGGTACGCTCCTTCAATAACCGCACCGGCAGCGGCGCCCGGCTGGTGATCACAGTGCTGGTGCGCTCTGCCTTCCCGGCCGAAGCCGGAGAGGGGATAAACCGGCTGACTCTGTCCGGCGTTCTGTGCAAGCCGCCCACACGGCGGCGCACCCCGCTGGGCCGCGAGATCTGCGACCTGCTTCTGGCTGTAAACCGTCCCTACGGCCGGGCGGATTACCTGCCCTGCATCGCCTGGGGCTCCCTGGCCGCACTGTGCGGAGAGCTGGAGGTAGGTGCCCCCCTGCGCCTGGCAGGCAGGCTGCAGAGCAGAGCCTACCGAAAGCTCACCGAACACGGCGAGGAGCAGCGCACAGCCTACGAGGTCTCCATCATGAATCTGCTGGACGACCTGCCTGAGGAGGGCGCTCCTATCCCGGCACGTCAGTAGGTGCGGCTGCACTCCTGACGGATCCGGGCGCGTATCGTCCGCAGGTCTGCAAAGGTGTCCGGCTTCTTGGACGGATCGCGCAGGAGCGCGGCCGGGTGGTAGATCGCGATCACATCGCTCTCGCCCCGCCGGAACCACCTCCCGTGCTCCTGGGTGATCCGAAAATCCGGCTTTATGAGCCGCTGCGCCGCCACGCGGCCCAGACAGATCAGAATTTTCGGTTGAATCAGCTCCAGCTGCTCCTCCAGCCAGGGGAAGCAGGCGTCCTGCTCGGTGTTGAGCGGATCCCGGTTATTGGGCGGGCGGCATTTCACGATATTGCAGATGTAAAAATTCTTTTCTCTGGACAGCCCGATCAGAGACAGCATATCGTCCAGCAGCTGCCCTCCCCGGCCCACAAAGGGCTCGCCCTGCAGGTCCTCGTTTTCCCCCGGGCCCTCGCCCACAAATACCACCTCGGCATCCGCCTTTCCCGCGCCGAACACCACATGGGTCCGACCTGCGGACAGCGGACAGCGGGCGCACTCCCGGCAGCGCTGTTCCAGCGCCTGCAGCTGTGTCATGGTCCTCTCTCCCTTCACGCCGTCCCGTCCGGCAGGCACAGCCCCCGGCAGCAGGCACAGTCATGTTTTCAGTATACCACACAGGCGCAAAAAGCACCAGCCCTCACAGCGGTTTCGGTGCCGGCACACTTTCCCCGTTGCATTCTTCCGCCTTTTCCGCTATCATAGGCATCAGCAGAGAGCATCTCCGTTCTCTTGTACCGCAGCCGCGCACGCAAAGCCCGCCTCTGCCGATCAAAACACAGAAAAAGGAGAGTCCGCCATGGAAATGTCCAAGCTGCTGATCATCCACAAGATCAACGACGAAAACGACCGCCCCGCCCTTGAGCGCTGGTTCAACCGCTACCACGTTCCCGAGGTCCTGACCCAGTCCCCCTGGACCGTGCGCTATCTGCTCTATCGGCCCGTTCCCTGCCCGCCCGGCGCGGAAAAGTACGGCGTTTACGGCTACCGCGTCCACGAAAACTGGGTGCTGGACCGCGGCATGCGCCGCGGCGAGAAGGGGCTGCTGGCCATGACGGAGCAGCCGGGCGCCTGCGATGCCATTGTGGTGAATATGCCGGCCGAGCCCACGGAGGATTTTCTGGGCGGCGAGCAGCACTACAACGATCACACCAGACTCCGCTGGGTCACAGCGTTCCGCTACCCCGAGGGCGTCTCCACCGAGGAGGGCGAGGACTGGTATCTGAACGTC
>CAKUHW010000105.1 GCA_934659415.1 uncultured Oscillospiraceae bacterium | reverse complement strand
GATAATCGCCGTGTGATTTTCATTCATGCCCAGAATGGCCGCCACTTCATCCCGCAGGCGGGCCACGTTATAACCATAGCCCTGCTGTCCGAAGCCGCCGAAGCAGGAGAGATCCTGCCGGATCTGCGAGGCGGTGAGTCCCATGGAGCGGGCCAGAGATTCCGATGATACCCGTACCACTCCCCCGCTGTGCAGGTCATTCAGATAGCGGTAATACCGCGGCAATCTGCGAATTACAGCAGATGATATCTTATCTTTTTTCATGTTGTGCTGCGCTCCTCTTCGGATTTTATGTTTATCATGTTTTTTATTTTATAACATTTCCGCACAATTGTCAAACTTTTTAACAATCATTTTCAGGGGGTATGTTCCATGCCGCAGACCGGCGAGCTGATCATCCGCGTGTATCTCTCTCAGGCCCGGCTGCCAATTCCGGGCGTCACGGCCATCGTAACCGCGCCGCAGCCGGACGGCAGCCAGCATCTGGCCGCCGTCCGCTTCACCGATCAGAGCGGCGTTGCCCCGGCGATAGAGCTGTACGCCCCAGCCCTCTCCGGCAGCCTTCAGCCCTCCGCGGACGATACCGCTCCGTTTTCGACCTACACTCTGCTGGTGGAACACCCGGACTATCAGCTGGCGCTCTTCGAACGGCTGCAGGTCTTCCCCGGAATCACCACCATTCAGGACGTCCCGCTTCTCCCCCTCTCGGACCGCACGGACGCCGAGGGCCGCCAGGCCGATACCGTCCTGGTCACCCCACAGCCCCTGTAAGGGAGGTAAGACCTCATGCCGATCACCATTACGCCCTATATCCCGCGGACCATAACTGTGCACACCGGCCCAGCCGGACAGTGGGCAGAGGATGTGACTGTAAGCTTTCCGGAGTACATCAAAAATGTGGCCTCCTCCGAGATCTATCCCACCTGGAACGAGGCCGCCCTGCGGGCCAACATTCTGGCTCAGGTATCCTTTGCGCTCAACCGGGTATACACCGAATATTACCGCAGCCGGGGCTATTTCTTCGATATCACCGGATCCACCCAGAACGACCAGAAATTTATTAAAGGCCGCAGCACCTTTGAAAATGTGAACCGTCTGGTGGATGAGCTGTTCAACACCTACATCCGCCGGAAGAACACGGTGGAGCCCCTGTCCGCCCGTTTCTGCAACGGTACGACCAGCACCTGCAGCGGCCTGTCCCAGTGGGGCAGCGAGGAGCTTGCCCGCCAGGGCTACAGCTATCTCGATATTCTGAAGCACTACTACGGAGCTGATATCGAGCTGGTATCCAATGCCCCGATCCGCGACGTTTCCGAGTCCTATCCCGGCACGCCGCTGCGCCGGGGCAGCTATGGCAATTATGTGACGGTGCTCCAGGTCATGCTCAACCGGGTCGGTGAGAGCTACCCCGCCATTCCGCGAATCGACCCTGTCAGCGGTTTTTTCAACCAGCAGACCGAGACCGCAGTCCGGACCTTTCAGCGCACCTTTGATCTGGCACAGGACGGCATAGTTGGGCAGGGGACCTGGTACAAACTGGTGTTTCTCTATATAGGACTCAACCGCCTGTCCGAGCTGCTCAGCCAGGGGCAGGACTATTACGCCGTAAAACCCCCGGCCTACGGCAGTCTCCGGGAGGGAGACAGCGGAAACCTGGTCACTGCGCTGCAGTACTTTCTCACCATACTCAGCCAGGCCGGCTACGGGATTCCCGCGGTGGCGATCGACGGCGTGTTCGGTCCGCTCACCCGCCAGGCCGTTATGGATGCCCAGCGTGTCTTTGACCTGCCTGTAACCGGTGTCTCAGATGAGGAGACCTCCCTCCGTCTTTATGAGGAATACCTGACCGCCGTGGCCGCACTGGGACGCACACAGGTCCTTCCCACCACCCCGGCCGATATTGAGAATGCAATTCTGTCCGGCCAATTCCCGGGCCGTGACCTGACCCTAGGAAGCTCTGATCAAGGAGGATAACTATGAACCCGGTGCAAAGTCTGCAGCATATGCTCAACCAGATCGCACACAGCATGCCTGTGCTTCCCGGCCTGTCGGAATCCGGAGAATTCGACGAAGCCACCCTGGAGGCCGTCATGCTGTTTCAGCGGGAGACCGGACTTCCCGTCACAGGTATTGTGGATCAGGCGCTCTGGGACGCGATCTTCCAAGCCTATACGGACCGGCAGCTCCAGCATGGAACGCCGCCCCCGGTCCGTGTCCATCCGGGACACTTTTACACGGTAGAGCCGGGTGAGACCTCTGACATTCTTTTACCTGTCCAGGCCATGTTTCATGCGCTCTCCGGCGTGCTGAGCAATTTTGAGCCCTGCCCGCTGGACCGTCAGAACAGCGGCGGCACACAGAAAAATCTCCGCCTGCTCCGCAGCGCCGCCCAGCTGGAGCCCACCGATCGGCTTGACCGCGCCGCCTGGACCTATCTGGTGCGCCTCTACGAAGCGCTGATCACCCGGCAGCTTCGGTGAGGCAGCGCGCGCATTTTCTCTTGTAAGCCGTCGTATTTTCGGGTATAATGGCCTCATCGACCCCAAAAGGAGGAGATGCGCTATGCCCGGTCCCGGCTTTATTCACGGCAAGCTGGATACCAAGATGCTCACCCTGTACATCCTGTCCCATGTTGCCGCTCCTATCGACTTTGCCACTTTGACCGACCTGGTCATGTGCGATGACGGCGTAGACTATTTTCTGTTTGCCGAGGGCGTATCCGAGCTGCTGGAGAGCGCCCATGCCAGCAAAAACGGGGACTTCTACTGGGCCACAGATAAGGGCCGCCGGAACAGTGCCGATCTGGAGAGCAGTCTGCCCTCCGTGATCCGCAGACGCTGTGACCAGCGCCTGTCTGCACTGAATGCCGCCCTGAAGCGCAAGGCGCAGGTGCGCAGCGAGCTCACCCCCATGCGGGCCGGTACCGTGATGGTTCACCTGGCGCTGGACGACGACCAGGGCAGTCTGTTCGCCCTTTCTCTGCTGGCCGCCTCACAAAAGGATGGGCAGGACATTGCCCGGCGTTTTACGGAGCATCCGGATCGGGTCTATAACGGCATTCTCGGCGTACTGCTGGCAGAAGACCCCGCAAAACCGGAAGGCCATGCAAAAACGGAGGATGCGCTATGATATTTGGATACCCTGTCACTCAGCTGTTTCTCTATTTTTGCCTCTATTCCTTTTTGGGGTGGGTCTGCGAAACAATATATTGCTCCGTCCCCGCCAAGCGCATCGTACCGCGCGGCTTTCTCTATGGGCCGGTCTGCCCTATTTACGGCTTCGGCGCCACGCTGATGGTCCTGTTTTTCACACCGCTGAAGCAAAACATTTTGCTGTTTTACCTTGTGGCCACAGTGGTCATGACCGCGTGGGAGTATTTCGTCGGCTGGCTTCTGGAGGTCACGACCCATGTGAAATACTGGGATTATAGCCGTTACCGCTTCAATCTGAACGGCAGAGTCTGCCTCTGGATGGCGCTGCTCTGGGGTGTTCTCTCCTATATCATTCTCTTCTGGGTCCATCCGCTGGTGGAGCGTCTCTACGAAAAGCTTCCGCAGTCCTGGGTCCTGCCGCTGTGCATCATTTTTGCCGCAGTCTTCCTGACTGACGCAATTTTCACCATCCGCAGCCTTGCTCTGTTGGCCAAGTTTGCCAAGGCCGTGACCAAAGCCAAGGAAGAGCTTCAGCTTCAGCTCTCTCTCGGCAAGGCCGAGTTGGACAGCCGCCGGGAAAACAGTGCCGCCGCGCTGCGCCAGCGCTTCCAGGACAGCCTGGCTCACCTGGAAAAGTACAGCCGGCGCTACCGTAAGCACTATACCGGAATGCATTTCAGCCCCCGCTACAAGATCCGCATGGAGGACCTGCGCGCCGCCGCGGATCTGGCCCGGGAGGAGTTGGAAAAGCGCCGCGCAGCCCGCAAAGCGGGGAAGCACTGAGCAGCGCCCCTCTTTTCCCCATGCGGCAGCGTGCGACGGTGTAAGCGTCAGTCGAGCGAGAGCACGCAGCGGACGACGGTTCGGTCTGACCCGCAGGCGCGTGTGCCTTGGTCAGTCGTCGCAAATCAGACGGTTTAAGAAAGCAGCGGATACCGATGTTCTCATCGGTATCCGCTGCTTCTCTTTCATCCCTGAATCTCGCCCGGGAAAGTATCCTTACTGCGCCTTAGGGGGTTCCGTTTCGTTCTCGTCCGTCTCCAGCCAGTCCCCGTCAAGCTTCGGCAGACCACACCAGGGAAGCTCAAACGCCCGGCGGGGATCCCGGGTCTCCATACCAAAACAGATTGCCTCTACCAGCTCACCCGCCGAAGGGCGCTTTCTGATCCGGTACCCCACCAGTTCCTCCAGCTGCTCCCGGTTTTCGGTATCCCAGATCGCATCCCGTGCTACGCGCAGGCCCCGCTCCACCGTCTTCCATGTGACGCCCGGTCCGCACGCCCTGGCTACGTCGATATACAGACCCTTCGTCACATGGTGCAGCAATGTTTCATCCATCCGGGCCAGGGCGACCGCCAGGATCAGATACCGCCCTGCGGCAGAGCGCTTGTACAGCCCAAGCGAACGCACTACGCGTTCCGCGGCGGTCAAACTATCGTCCATACCGGTTCCCCCCATTCCAGTGAGTTTCGCAGGATGCTCTCATCCATCCTTATCGATCCCATCGGATATGCTATGATCTATTTCAAAGCAGCAGCTGCCTGTCAGCGCTGGCCCTTATCATAGGGAACGCCTTCCGCCTTGGGTGCTCTGGATTTCTTCGAAGTAAACGCCAGCACCACCAGGGAAATAATATAGGGCAGCATATTGTAAATACCGCTGGGCAGCTTTAGACGCACCAGGAAATCAAAGCCCACATATACATTGGACAGTGCGCGGAACAGGCCAAACAGCAGCGCTGCCAAGGCAATTCTGGTGGGCTTCCACTGGCCGAAGATCATAACCGCCAGAGCCAGGAAGCCAAAGCCTGCCACCCCGTACTCAAAGCGCCACTCGGACACGCCGGCCAGAATATAGCAGATACCGCCGAGGCCGCCGAGCAGTCCGGAGATCAGCACGCCGGCCCAGCGCATCTTATACACATTGATACCCACGGAGTCCGCCGCCTGGGGATGCTCGCCGCAGGCCATGAGGCGCAGGCCGAAGCGGGTCTTGTAG
>CAKUHW010000104.1 GCA_934659415.1 uncultured Oscillospiraceae bacterium | reverse complement strand
AGATTGTGCTTGACATTGCGGATGGTCGCCCGGGAAAGCTCCACCGCCGTCACCGCATCCAGCAGGTCAGACTTCATCAGCACCACGTCCGCCGACTCGATCGCCACATCCGTCCCCGCGCCGATGGCAAGGCCCACATCTGCTCTGGCCAGGGCCGGGGCGTCGTTGATGCCGTCGCCCACCATGGCCACCACCTGACCCCCCTGCTGGAGAGCGGCGATCTGCCGCTCCTTGTCCGCGGGAAGCACCTGGGCGATCACCTTGGTCAGCCCCAGCTCACGGCCGATGGCCTTTGCGGTACGCTCGTTATCGCCGGTCAGGAGGATAACGTCCAGCCCCAGCTTCCGGAAGCCTGCGATGGCCGCGGCACTGGTCGGCTTCACCGTATCGGCCACGGCGATCACTCCCAGAAGCTTTCCGTCCCCGGCAAAGAACAGGGGCGTTTTCCCCTGCTCCGCCAGCCGGTCGGCGGTCTGTCTGCTCTCTCCCAGCTCCACGCCGTGTTCCTCCAGCAGCGCGGCGTTGCCGGCCAGGTATTCGCCCCCCTGAATGGTCCCCCGGATCCCCTTGCCGTGCAGGGCGTCAAAACCGGTCACCGGGCAGAGGGGAACGCCCCTTGCCGCAGCCTCCCCGGTGACCGCCTTTCCCAGCGGATGCTCCGAGGGCTGCTCCAGACTGGCTGCCACGCACAGCAGCTCCTCCGCGCTCGCATCCCCCAGCGGGCAGATATCCGTCACCCGGGGCTTCCCTTCGGTAACGGTCCCGGTCTTGTCCAGCACCACTGCTGTGACGGAGCGCAGCCGTTCCAGCGCCTGTGCAGACTTGAACAGGACTCCGTGTTCCGCACCCTTGCCGGTGCCCACCATAATGGCCACCGGCGTCGCCAGACCCAGCGCACAGGGGCAGGAGATCACCAGCACCGCCACGCCGGAGGTCAGCGCCTGGGCCACGCTGTGCCCGGTGAAAAGCCACACAAGGGCCGTCACCAGGGCGATGGCCATGACCACCGGCACGAACACCCCCGCCACCTTGTCCGCCAGGCGGGCAATGGGAGCCTTGGAGGACGCCGCCTCATCCACCAGGTGGATCATCTGCGCCAGAGTGGTATCCTCCCCCACCCGGGTAGCCCGGAAAGTGAGCACGCCGCTCTGGTTGACGGAGGCGGAGATCAGCGTGTCTCCAGGGCCCTTGTCCACGGGGATGGACTCCCCGGTCAGGGCGGATTCGTCTACACTGGAGCCCCCCTCCGTGACCACACCGTCCACCGGGACGGACGCGCCCGGGCGCACGATGATCAGATCTCCCACCTGGACCTGTTCCACGGGAATCTCGGTCTCCGCGCCGTCCCGCAGTACACAGGCCGTCTTGGGGGAGAGATCCATGAGCCGGGCAATGGCCTGCCCGGTCTTCCCCTTGGAACGGGTCTCCAGGTACTTGCCCAGGGTGATCAGGGTGAGGATCATACCGGCAGACTCAAAATAGAGGTCCATGGCGTAGCGCATGACCAGTTCCCCGTCCCCATGGCCAAGCCCCCAGCCAATGCAGTACAGGGCCGCGACGCCGTAGACCACCGCGGCCGCAGAGCCCACGGCAATGAGCGAGTCCATATTGGGCGCACGGTGCCACAAGGTCTTGAAGCCCACCCGGTAATATTTCTGGTTGATGACCATGATCGGCACCGTGAGCAGAAACAGCGTCAGAGCATAGACCATGGCGTTTTCCGTGCCGTGAAAGAAATGCGGGATCGGCCAGCCCATCATATGCCCCATGGACAGGTAGAACAGCGGCAGGAGAAACACCAGGGAGGCAATGAACCTGCGGCGCATTCCCCGAAGCTCTTCCTCCAGGGTGTCGGCGGGGGCCGCGGCGGCAGTCCCGTTCCCTCCGGGAAGCGATGCGCCATACCCGGCCGCCTTCACCGCGCCGATGATCTGCTCAGGCGTCAGCTCCCCCGCCCAGTCGACCTCCATGGAGCCGCCCAGCAGATTGACGTTGACCTCCTGTACTCCGGCCAGCCTGCGCACCGCCTTTTCCACATGGGCAGAGCAGGCGGAGCAGGTCATCCCGGTCACAACAAATTTCTGTTTCATCGTTTTTCACCTTGCTTTGTTCAGAATATCAGCGTCCGGCAGGGTCGGAGGCCCTGCCGAAAACAGTTCTCACAACAGTTTTTCCAGCGCGCGGATCAGCTCGTCGATCTTTTCAGCCCGCTCCCGGTCGCTCTGGGCGTGTTCCACGCAGTGCTTCAGATGCGCGGAGAGGATCTCCCGGTTCGCTCTGCGCAGCATGGCATCGGCCGCCGCCACCTGCTGAGAGATATCCATGCAGTAGCGGTCCTCCTCCACCATTTTGATAATGCCGTCGATCTGTCCCCGGGCCGTTTTCAGCAGCCGCAGAACCGTTTTTTGGTCTGCCATCATACGCGATTCTCCCCCTGTATTTCCATGTTTAGTCCTTCCGCTCCCGCGGAATAACACCCCCCTGGGGTGGGGTGTATACACTTTAGCACAGGCGTCCTTCCCTGTCAAGGACATTTTCTGCTTTTTCCGCGCTGCGGCGCACCGGTCCCGAAAACGGTAAAAAGCATTCGCGCGGCGTGCATACGCACGCCGCGCGAATGGGCTGTCAAAAAACGCAGGGGGGCATCCCTCTTTTTCAGGTATGCCACAGGGGCCGATCCTCTCAGGCCGCTTCAGGCTCCTCCACGGGAGGGTCTGTCACCGGGGGTTCCGGCTCCACCGGCAGCGCCGGCGGGAAGTCCGGATCCACGGGGTCCACCGGCGGGTCTGTCGGCTCAGGCTCCGGCTCCGGTTCGGGCTCCAGATGATTGGGGCAGTACGGGTCCTCCAGCGTGTCGTAGAAATTGATCAGGGCAAAATAATCCTTCACTACCACGGTGTCCTTCACCACCTCGCGGGTGTAGTCCACCATGGTCACCTCCTTGCGGCACTCCTCGGGGCAGAGCTCACCGGCCAGGTAGTAGGCCCCGGTCTCCTTCCCGTTGGCATCCAGCACGGGAGATTCGGTGCAGATGACCACCGGCACATGGCAGACGCAGTACTCCGTGGGCGCGTCGCTCTTGATCAGGCGGAAGGCCTGGCTGTGATCGCCCCGCAGATCGTTTTCGCAGTCCTGGGTGGCCAGTTTGCCGCAGTCGATGCAGGTCCTGACCGTGACCAGATCATCCGGCTCGGTAAATCCGGCGGAGGGCAGGTCCTTGTGGATCAGGGCCATGACCTTCTGCCAGAGGGTGACGGAGGGGTTGTCGTTCCCCACCCGCTCGTTATAGGGGTAACCGGTCCACACCACGGCGGTATAGTACGGGGTATAGCCCGCAAACCACAGGTCGAACTGGTTGTTGGTGGTGCCGGTCTTGCCCGCCACGGTCTGACCGGAAATGCGGGCGTTATAGCCGGTGCCGGAGGTCACCGCGTTGGTGAGCACATAGTTGACATAGTAGGCAGTGGACGCCTGAATCACATAGTCTGTAGAGGGGGTGTTGTCAATGATCAGCTTGCCGTCGATGTCCTCCACCCGAAGATAGGTGGTGGGCTCTGTATAGGCGCCGTTGCGGGGGAAGGTGGCAAAGGCCGCCGCCATCTCATAGGTGGAGACACCGTCGGTGAGGCCGCCCATGGCCAGCGGGCTCACGTCGATGTCCGACCAGACGCGGCCGCTGGAGTCTTCCCGGTAGGCCACCAGGGAGGTAAGGCCATACTTCTCGGTGAGATATTCATAGGACACCTGTGGGGTGACCATATCCGCCAGCACATTCACCGCAATGGTGTTCAGCGACTGGGTCACGCCATACATGATCGTGGTGAGACCCCGGTAGCTGGCCACCACATTCAGCGGCCAGACCTTATCGTTCAGCAGGCGGGGGTTGTCATCACTGACAGTGGCCGGCGTGATCAGCCCCATCTCAAAGGCAGGGGAGTACACGGACAGCGGCTTGATGGAGGAGCCGGGCTGCCGCAGGGTCTTGGCGTTGTTCCAGCCGCGGTTGACCGTCTGCTCCCCGATACCGCCGGACATCGCCACCACGTACCCGGAGGAATTGTCCACCACAGTGATTCCCGAGGTCATCTGCTGGCCGCTGCCGGAGACACGGTTCAGGTTGGAGCGGTCATTGTACACCTGGTCCACCGCCGCCTGGACATCCGGGTCATAGGGAACATAGATGCGCAGTCCGCCGCTGTACACCCGGGCGGTGATGAGCTCCCGGGAGAGGCCGGTCTGCTCCACCAGATCGGCGATCACCTCGTTGATGACCGCCTCCACATACCAGGAATAGGCGCTGGTGGTCTTGGTCTCGGTCTCGGTCTCGCTGCTCTCGTCCGTCTGGTCCTTCCTGTCCCGGGCAAAGACCAGCTGCTCCTTCATGGCCGCCTCGTACTGCTCCATGGTGATCATGGGTTCGATATCAGGATCCTCAATGCCGGCCATCAGACGGAGGATACGCTCCTGGCGGTTCTTGTTATATTCCCGGCCGGTCCAGATCTCCGGCGTGCCGTAATTCTTCTCCCCGCAGACGCTGCAGGCCTCGTCCTCCTTCAGCGAATAGGAGGTGATCCCGTTCTCCCGGCAGGTGAGACAGGGGTAGCGGGTAACGGACAGGTCGGAATAGGGGCTGTAAAGAGAGGGGTTGTTTGTAATACCGGCCAGGCTGGCGCACTCCGCCAGAGTCAGCTCGGATACGTCCTTTCCGAAATAGCCCTGGGCCGCGGCCTGAACGCCGCTGTAGCCGTTGCCCAGATAAATATAATTGAGATACCAGGTGATGATGGTCTTCTTGTCGTACCGGCGCTCCACATCCAGTGCGGTAAAGATCTCCGTGATCTTCCGGGTGACCGTGACGTCATCGTACTGGGTCAGATTTTTGACCAGCTGCTGTGTCAGGGTGGAGCCGCCGAAGGTATTGCGCATGCCGAGGAACATATTGATAAACGCGCCCGCCGTGCGGTACCAGTCCACGCCGCGGTGCTGGTAAAAGCGCTTATCCTCCACCGCGACGACCGCGTTGATCAGTTCCTCCGGGATATCCTCGTAGTCCACCCACTCCCGGTTCTCCTTTCCCACCAGCGTGGCCAGCTCCACCGGAAGGCCGGTAGCCTTGTCCTCGTAGTAGACAATGGAGTTCTCGTTCAGGGTGTAGTCGTCCA
>CAKUHW010000103.1 GCA_934659415.1 uncultured Oscillospiraceae bacterium | reverse complement strand
CAGCGCCTCCACCTTGCTGTCGATGGGGAGCACCAGGACCAGCGGCAGCGTGGCCAGAATCACCAGCAGCACCAGCCTGCGCCCCTCCGGCGGATGCTCCGCCCGGGTCCCGGCCTTCTTCGGCGTGCACAGGGCCGCGATGCCCCGGAAAAACTCCGTCACCATCTCCACGATGTCCCGCCAGTACACCACACACACTGCGATCAGCGTGGCAAAATGGAGCAGGATGTTGAACAGGTTATCCACTTCCTCCAGCCCGAAGAAATGCTGCAGCAGGGACAGATGTCCGGAACTGGAGATGGGCAGGAACTCCGCCAGCCCCTGCACCAGCCCCAGCAGAAGCGCCATGAGGGTGGTCATGGTACGTCACCTCATTTCAAGAAATTACACGAACCTATATATTAGCACAAAGCTTGTCTGAATTCCAGTCCCGCGGGCCCCTTTTCCGCGTTTCTCACAGCAGCGGCGCCAGCACCCGCAGCGCCGCGCGCAGCGCCCGGCGGTACCAGGGCATCCGGGCGCAGTCCTTCAGGGTGACCTCCACGCTTTTGGCCTGGGTGTCCAGAAAATCGTCCCGGATGTCGTCCACGGAGGCGGTATCGTACAGCAGCACGCCGTTTTCAAAGTGGAGGAACATGCTGCGGTAGTCCATGTTCACCGTGCCCACCACGCCGTACTGATCGTCCGCCACCATATTCTTGCTGTGGATGAAGCCCGGCGTATACTCAAAAATGCGCACCCCCGCCTCCAGCAGCTCCTGATAGTGCGCCCGGGTGACCTCAAAGACCGTCTTCTTGTCCGGGATGTGCGGGGTGATGATGCGCACATCCACACCGGACTTGGCCGCCGTGGTGAGGGCCATGGTCATGGAGTAGTCGATGACCAGGTAGGGCGTGGTGATGTAGACGTAGCGCTTGGCCCGGTTGATGAGGTTCAGGTAGACCGTCAGCCCCACAGGCTCGCCGTCCAGCGGGCAGTCGTGATAGGGCTGGACGTAGCCGCCGGCGTTCCCCGCCGGGGCGGGCCGCTCCGGCAGGGCATACTCCGTCTCATTGGTCTCAAAGTCCCACATGGCCAGAAAGGAGACGGTCATGGACCACACCGCGTCCCCCTCCAGGCGGATAGCGGAGTCCTTCCAGTGTCCGAATCGCTTTTTGGCGTTGATATACTCATCGGCCATGTTGATCCCGCCGGTAAAGGCCACCTCGCCGTCTATGATCATATACTTGCGGTGGTCCCGGTTGTTCTGCCGGAGGGAGAGCACCGGCACCAGGCGGTTGAAGGCCCGGCAGTGGATCCCCATCTTCTCCAGCCTGGCGGGATAACCGGTGGGAAGGGTGAAAATGGAGCCGATGTCATCGTAGATGACCCGTACCTCCACCCCCTCGGCGGCCTTGTCCCGGAGGATCTCCAGCACGGAATTCCACAGCACGCCCTCTTCGATGATGAAGTATTCGATGTAGATGAAATGCTTTGCGCCCCGCAGGGCGGCAAGGATATCCTCGTAGCACAGGTCGCCCAGGGGGTAGTAGCGGGTGGCCGTGTTGGCATAGGCCGGGCAGGCCGCCCTGGACTCCAGATAGTGCGCCATCCTGCCCGCATCCGGCCCCGCCAGGGCCTCCAGTGCGGCAGACCGGCCGCAGTCCGCATCCAGGCAGCGCTTCATGATGTGCTCCATATTGCCCAGCCTGCGCTGGCTGTACCTGGAAAGGCGGTTCCCGCCCAGCAGCACATAGGCCACCGCGCCGAAGGGCCGCAGGGCCAGCACGATGATGATCCAGCCGATCTTATAGCCCGGATTGCTGTGATTGCCCACGATCCACAGCACCGCCGCCACGGACAGCACCGTCAGCAGGGAGTTGACCGCAGAATAGTAGGCCGTCCCGGCAAGGGCCGTAAAGAGCAGCACATAGACCGCGATCTGCAGGCCCACCAGCACCAGAATGACGCCGATGCGGTGGAAGAGTATTTTCCCGATCTTGGAAAGCAGTTTATACATAGCTCTCTCCTGTCACTTCAGTACCACGCTGTCCTCGCCCAGGCACTCCCGCAGCTCCGCCAGCAGGGCGTCGTGGATGAGGCAGGCGGTCTGAAGCTTCTTTTTCCTGTCTGCCAGGTACACCACGGCGCTGTCGCTCCCCGGGAACATCCCCAGCAGCTTTTTCAGCCAGTCAAAGGAGGGCCCGCTGTCCTCCAGCTTGATCCACAGGGTCTTCCCTGCGTAGCTGCCCCGGGGCTCCCTGGTCTTGAGCCCCTCCTGCAGCGGCACGATCCGGTCAGCCATGAGCTGCGGCTCCTTCTCGTCCCGCAGGGAGATCCGGCCGGTCACCGCCACGGCCTGTCCCGCCCGCAACAGGCTGCCGCACTCGCCCAGCAGCCGGGAAAACACCATCAGCTCCAGAGAGCCGGAGGAGTCCTCCAGCACCACGTAGGCCATCATGGTATTGCTCTTTGTGGTCTTGGTGCGCGCGGAGGTCACGATTCCCGCCACGGTCACCCGCTGCCCGTCGGAAAGGCCGCCCTCGCCGCTCTCACCGTCCTCCGCGCCGGCCAGGATCGACGCGATGGGCACCGCCTTCACCGCCCTGGCCAGGTCCCGGTATTCGTCCATGGGATGCCCCGAGAGATAGAGCCCCGTGACCTCCTTCTCCATGGCCAACAGCTCGCCCTTGCTGAATTCCGGCAGATCGGGCAGGTCCATGGGAATGGGCGCGCTCTGCCCGTTCCCGTCGCCGCCGAACAGGTCGATCTGGCCCTCCAGCCGCTCCCGGCGGTCCCGGGCGATGGCATCCACCACCTGTTCATAGCCCGCCAGCAGCTGGCTGCGGCGGTAGCCCAGACTGTCAAAGGCGCCGGAGCGGATCAGGCTGTCCAGCACCCGCTTGTTCAGATCGTACTCGTACATCCGCTGGCAGAAATCCGGGAAGGAGGCAAAGGCCCCACCCTGCGCGCGCACGGTGAGCATTGCCTTCACAAACCCGGCTCCCACCCCCTTCAGGGCGGCCAGGCCGAAGCGGATATTGGGGCCGGACACGGTGAAGTCCAGCCCGGACTCGTTCACGTCCGGCGGCAGCAGCTCAATGCCGTTCTCCCGGCACTCCGCGATATATTCCGCCACCTTCTCCTGGGAATCCAGCACAGAGGTGAGCAGGGCCGCCATGTACTCCCGGGTATGGCGGCACTTGAACCAGGCCGTCTGGTAGGCCACCACCGCATAGGCCACGGCGTGGGACTTGTTGAAGGCGTAGCTGGCAAAGTCGTAGATCTCGTCATAGATGGACTGCGCCACATCCTCCGACACTCCGTTCGCCCTGCACCCCGTAATGCCGCGCTCCGGGTCGCCCCGGAGAAAGGCTCCGCGCTCCCGCTCGATGTCCTTGACCTTTTTCTTGGACATGGCCCGGCGCACCATGTCTGCCTGCCCCAGGGAGTACCCGGCCAGGCGGCGGAAGATCTCGATGACCTGCTCCTGATAGACGATGCAGCCGTAGGTCACGGACAGGATGGGCTCCAGCAGGGGGTGCTTGTAGCGGATCTTCTCCGGGTCCTGGGCGCAGGCGAGAAATTTGGGGATGGAGTCCATGGGGCCCGGCCGGTAGAGGGCAATGATGGCCGTGATGTCCTCGATGTTCTGCGGCTTTAAGCCCATGCACACACCGGTCATGCCGGCGGACTCCATCTGAAACACGCCGGAGGTGCGCCCCTCGCACAGCATCCGGTAGACCTCCGGGTCGTCCTCCGGGATGTCCGCCAGGGAGAAGTCCGGCTCCGTCCGGCGCACCAGCTGCACCGCATCGTCCAGGATGGTCAGGTTGCGCAGGCCCAGAAAGTCCATCTTCAGCAAGCCCAGCTCCTCCAGGGTGGTCATCACATACTGGGTCACCGGCTGGCCGTCGTTGGTGGCCAGGGGCACATACTCGTATACCGGGCGCTTGGTGATGACCACGCCGGCGGCGTGGGTGGAGGCGTTGCGGGGCATTCCCTCCAGGCGGCGGGCCATGTCCACCAGCTTTTTGACCCGCCCGTCCCCCTCGTAGAGGTCGGCCAGACCCTTGGAGACGCTCAGGGCCCTGTCCAGCGTCATGTCCGGGGAGAAGGGCACCTGCTTGGCAATGGCGTCCACCTCCGCATAGGGCAGGTTCATCACCCGGCCCACGTCGCGGATAGCCGCCTTGGCCTTCATGGTGCCGAAGGTGACGATCTGCGCCACATGGTCTGCGCCGTACTTGCGCGCCACATAGTCGATGACCTCCTGCCGGCGGCGGATGCAGAAGTCCACATCGATATCGGGCATGCTCACCCGCTGGGGGTTCAGAAAGCGCTCGAAATAGAGGTTATATTTCATGGGGTCGATGTCCGTGATCCGCAGGCAGTAGGCCACCATGGAGGCCGCGCCCGAGCCGCGCCCCGGCCCCACCGGAATGCCCTGACCCTTGGCGTAGCCGATAAAATCGGACACGATAAGGAAGTAATCCACAAAGCCCATCTGCTCGATGACGCCCATCTCATATTCCAGCCGCTTCCGGTAGTCCTCCGGCTGCTGGGAATAGCGCCGGGCAAATCCCTCCCGGCACAGGTGCTCGAAGTAGGCCACGGCGTCGTCCCAGCCGTCGGGCAGCTTGAATTCCGGCAGGTGATAGTGGCCAAACTCAAAGTCCATCCGGCACAGCCGGGCCACCTTCGCCGTGTTGTCCACCGCCTCCGGGCAGCCGGGGAAGAGCGCGCGCATCTCCTCCTCGCTCTTGAGATAGAACTCCTCCGTGGAGAAGCGCATCCGGTTCTCGTCCTCCAGCAGCTTCCCCGTCTGGATGCACAAAAGGGTGTCCTGCATGGCGGCATCGGCGCGGGTGAGATAGTGGGCGTCGTTGGTGCACACCAGGGGGATGCCCGTCTCCTCGTGCAGGCGGAGCAGCCCCGCGTTCACCGTCTGCTGCTCCGGGATATGGTGGTCCTGCAGCTCCAGGTAGTATCCGTCCGCCCCGAACAGCTCCCGCATCTCCAGGGCGTGGGTCTTCGCCTTCTCATAGCTGCCCTGAAGGAGCAGCCGGGGGATCTCCCCCGCCAGGCAGGCCGACAGGGCGATCAGCCCCTCACAGTGGGCGCGCAGCAGCTCCAGGTCGATGCGCGGCTTGATGTAGAAGCCCTCCGTATAGGCCATGGACACCAGGTAGGACAGATTGCGGTACCCTGTCT
>CAKUHW010000102.1 GCA_934659415.1 uncultured Oscillospiraceae bacterium | reverse complement strand
CAGCTATGAGGCCCTGAAGGACCGGGTGGCCACCGTGGAGCTGGACGCCCACCGCAAGGCCCAGGCCACCATGGACGAGGCGGAGGCCCAGGCGGCGGCCCTGCGGGCGGAGACCGGGCGTTGGCTGGAGGGCGTGCTGGAGCGGTACGACAGTCTGCGCGCGGCCATGGACGGCATGGTGGCGGCGGCCAGGACGGCGGCGGCGCTGGAGAGCGGGCTGCTGGCCGGGGACTGCGGCGCCCTGGCCCTGCGGGAGCAGGCGGCGGGCAAGGAGCAAGCCCCCGCGGCGGAGGCGGAGACAGAAACGCCCGGTTGAGTTTTTCCCCGCCCGCGCAGCGGGCAGGACGGCGTGCCCCCCTTGTGCAAAGGGGGGAAGACAGCGTGCCCTTCGCTGGCTGGGGGGAAACGGGCGGGCCAAAGGGCTCCTCCCTCAAGCGCCCCTGTGTAAGGGGAGCTGGCGCGGAGCGCCTGAGGGGTTGTCTGGCCGTGCAATGCAGTCTGGCAACGATCCCGCAGTCGCCTTCGGTGATAGAGACTGTCAAAAAGGCCTCGCAGAGTTCGCCGCGAGCCGCGGCGAAGACGATATAAAAGATCCTCTCCCGGGAGACCGGGAGAGGATCTTTTGTGTGTGTCGATCAGCCCTCGGGAGCGATGGCACCCATAGGACAGGCACCGGCGCAAGCGCCGCAGTCCAGACAGGTGGAAGCATCGATCACCATGTGATCGGAACCCATGGAGATCGCGCCCACGGGACAGGCGGACTCACAGGCGCCGCAGGAGACACAGGAATCGTTGATGACATGAGCCATGACAGGAACACCTCCAGATATGTATTGCAGAAATATTGTAGCACAAAATCGTCAAAATGCAATCCTTATTTTTTACCAGGGAGTGGTATAAAACCGGGGAAAACGCCCCATGATTCCCACAGGAAACGAAGGGGTGGACGATCATGGAACTGCGGAGGACGGAAATGGAACAGATCGGATTTTTCCGCCGGCTGCTCAGCCGGCTGCGGGGAGAGCGGGACCGCCGGGGCCAGTCCGGCGCGCCCCTGCAGCCCGGCGGGGCCGGGGCGGACCGGGGGCGGGAGGAGAGCAGGGCCCGGGGCCGGGAGAGCCAGGAGACCCGCTTTGACGAGCGCTACGCCCGGGACCTGACCTGCCAGGCCGCCGCCGGGGGGCTGGACCCGCTGATCGGCCGGGAGCGGGAGGTGGAGCGGGTGCTGCAGATCCTCTCCCGGCGCAGCAAGAACAACCCCGTTCTGGTGGGGGAGGCCGGCGTGGGCAAGACCGCCGTGGCGGAGGGGCTGGCGGCCCGGCTGGCTGCGGGCACGGTGCCGGACAGCCTGCAGGGCAGGCGGCTGCTCTCCCTGGACCTGACGGCGCTGGTGGCGGGCACGAAGTACCGGGGCGAGTTTGAGGAGCGGGTGAACACCCTGCTGGCGGAGGTGCGCCGGGCGGGGAACGTGATCCTGTTTCTGGACGAGCTGCACAACATCGTGGGGGCAGGCTCCGCCGAGGGAGCCGTGGACGCGGCCAACATCCTCAAGCCCGCCCTCAGCCGGGGGGAGCTCCAGGTGGTGGGGGCCACCACCCCGGAGGAGTACCGGCGGTATATCGAAAAGGACGCCGCCCTGGAGCGGCGCTTTCAGCCCGTGCGGGTGGAGGAGCCCACGCCGGCGCAGGCCATGGAGATTCTGCGGGGGCTGCGGCCCCGGTATGAGCAGTTTCACAGCGTGACCATCGCGGACGAGGCGCTGGAGGCGGCGGTGGAGCTCTCCCGGCGGTATCTGCCGGACCGGTACCTGCCGGACAAGGCCATCGACCTGGTGGACGAGGGGGCGGCCCGGCTGCGCCTGGCGGGGGAGTGCGTCCCGGCGGGACTCCGGGCCCTGGCGGGACGGGCGGAGCAGACCCGGCGGGAGAAGCTGCAGGCGGCGGCCGAGGAGGACTACGAACGGGCGGCCCTGCTGCGGGACGCGGAGGAAGACTTCCGCCGGGAGCTGGAGCACAAGCGCCGCCGGGAGGGCCCCATCGGCACCCTGGGCCGGGAGCAGATCGCCGCGGTGCTGGCGCAGTGGAGCGGCATCCCGGTGGAGAGCGTCACCCTGGGGGAGGCCCAGCGCCTGCTGGAGCTGGAGCAGACCCTCCGCCGCCGGGTGGTGGGGCAGGAGGAGGCGGTGCGGGCGGTGTGCGCGGCCATCCGCCGCAGCCGGGTGGGGCTGAAGGAGCCCGGCCGGCCGGTGGGCACCTTCCTCTTTCTGGGCCCCACCGGCGTGGGCAAGACCGAGCTGTGCAAGGCTCTGGCCCAGGCGCTGTTCGGTACGGAGGAGGCCCTGATTCGCTTTGACATGTCGGAGTATATGGAAAAGCACGCGGTGTCCCGCCTGGTGGGCGCGCCTCCCGGCTATGTGGGCCATGAGGAGGGGGGGCAGCTGACGGAGCGGGTGCGCCGCCGCCCCTGGTCCGTGGTGCTCTTTGACGAGATCGAGAAGGCCCACCAGGAGCTGTACAGCATTCTGCTGCAGGTGATGGAGGACGGCTGCCTCACCGACGCTCTGGGCCGCCGGGCGGACTTTCGCAACACGGTGATCGTGATGACCTCCAACGTGGGGGCCCGGACCATGGCCAGCCGCGCCCTCCCTCTGGGCTTCGCCCCGGGGGGCGGGGAGGAACCGGCCCGGGAGCGGGTGCTGGCGGAGCTGAAGGAGCGCTTCAGCCCGGAATTTCTCAACCGTCTGGACGAGACGGTGCTCTTCCACCCCCTGGGGAAGGACGCCCTGGCAGACATCGCCCGGGGCCTGATGGCCGGGGTGAAGGGCCGCCTGGCCGCCCTGGGGGTGGAGCTGCGGGCGGAGGAGGGAGCCGCCGCCCTTCTGGCGGAGAGCGGCGGGGGAGAGCAGGGGGCCCGGCCCATCCGCCGGGACCTGCGCCGCCGCCTGGAGGAGCCCGCGGCCCAGCTTCTGCTGGAGCGGCGGCTGCGGGCGGGGGACGTGCTCTGCCTGGCGGCGGTGGACGGGCAGCTGGTGCTGACGCCGGAGCACGGGGAGGCGCAGGTGTGAGGGGCGGCAAGGGCAGCGCCCTTTGCCCTTAAGCTCCCCTGTGCATCGTCGGCGCAAAGTCCGCTCTGCTCTGTTCCGGGCTGAAGATCGCCCGAAACGCCGCCCGCTCCCTTGTGCCTCCTCTCCCCCAAACGAACCGCTCCGCTGGGTTCGTTCGGGGGCCCCATGGCTGTCAGCGCGCAGCGCTGACTGAGGGGTTGTCCCCACGGCTGCTTGCCTTTGCCCCGGTGACAATCCCCCCAGCCAGCAAAGGGCGCTGTCGTCCCCCCCTTTGCACAAGGGGGCAGGAGTCTGGCGAAAACCTATGGTCTCTGCTGACTCCCCGGAGCAGACGCTCTCTGCCTTTACATCCCCAGCTCCCGCAGCAGGCGGGTGCGCAGGGCGGAGTAGCGGCGGGTCTGGCGGTCGTTGGCGGTCATCTGGGCCAGCAGCTCGCCGCTGCCCACCACGATGAACAGCTCCCGGGCCCGGGTGATGGCGGTGTAGAGCACGCCCCGGGTGAGCAGGGTGGAGGGGACCTCGCTGAGGGCCAGAATGACGGCCCGGTACTCGCTGCCCTGGGCCTTGTGGACGGTGACGGCCCAGGCGGGCTCCAGCTCTCCCAGCAGCTCCGGGGGATAGGCGGCCAGCCGCCCGTCAAAGGACACCACCACGCCCCCGGCCCCCGCCTCGAGGACGGTGCCGATGTCGCCGTTGAACACCCCCAGGTCCTGCCTGCCGGTGGCGGGCTCCTCCCAGAGCAGGTCGTAGTTGTTGCGGATCTGCATCACCCGGTCGCCCTCGCGGAAGATGTAGGGGCCGAAGGCCCGTTCCCCCTTGCCCTCGGCGGGGGGATTGAGAGCCGCCTGAAGGGCCCGGTTGAGGGCGGCGGTGCCCGCCCCCCGGCGGCGGGTGGGGGTGAGGACCTGAATCTGCTCGGGGGGTATGCCCATGTTGTCCGGCAGGCGTGCCCGGCACAGCTCCACCACCGTGTCCGCGGTGCGTCCGGCGTCCCGCCGGGTCAGGCAGAAGAAGTCCCGGCTCTTATTGGTGAGATCGGGGACGATTCCCTGATTGACGGCGTGGGCGTTCATGACAATGGCGCTCTCCCTGGCCTGCCGGAAGATCTCGGTGAGGGCCACGGCGGGCACCGCGCCGCTGCGCAGCAGGTGGTCCAGCACGCTGCCCGGCCCCACGGAGGGCAGCTGGTCGGGGTCGCCCACCAGCACCAGCCTGCTCTCCCCCCGGAGGGCGGAGAGCAGGGCGGCCATCAGGGAGACGTCCACCATGGAGGTCTCGTCCACGATCACCGCGTCGGCGGGGAGTGGATCGTCCTGATTTTTGGTAAAGCAGAGCTGCCCGGTGTAGGGGTCCAGCCTGGTCTCCAGCAGGCGGTGGATGGTGGCGGCCTCCCGGCCGCAGGCCTCGCCCAGCCGCTTGGCGGCCCGGCCGGTGGGGGCGGCCAGGGCGGTCTCCAGCCCCAGCTGGTCGAACAGGGCCAGCACCCCCCGCAGGGAGGTGGTCTTTCCCGTGCCCGGCCCGCCGGTGAGCAGCATCACCTGCCGGCTGGCGGCCAGCTCCACCGCCTGGCGCTGCTGCCCGGCGTACAGGATGCCCTGCTCCCGCTGGATGCCGTCGATCAGGCGGTCCAGCCCCGCAGGGGGCAGGATCTCCGCATGGCACATCTCGGCCACGCGCATGGCCACATAGCACTCCGCGCTGTACAGCCCTGCGGGGTAGCAGGCCTCCACGCCGGCAATGCTGTCCTGCACCACCTCGCCCCGCTCCGTCAGGGCGTTCAGCCCCTCCTCCAGCTGCGCCGTCTCCAGGCTCAGCAGAAGGGCGGTGGCCTCCAGCAGCTTGCCTCTGGGGAGAAAGACGTGGCCGTTGTCCGCGTTGTGCTCCAGCTCGAAGAGCAGGGCGGTCTCGATGCGCTGGGGGTCGTCCCCCGCCACCCCCAGCTCCACCGCCAGGGCGTCCGCCTGGGAGAAGGGCACGCCCAGGGAGCGCTCGCACAGCAGGTAGGGGTTGCCCTCCACCATGTCCGCCGCCAGGTCGCCGAAGCGGCGGTAGAGAGGCACGCACACGCTGAGGGGGAGGGACCAGCGGTTGAGCAGCTCCGCCAGGCGGCGCATGCCCAGCTGCTCCCGGAAGGAATCGCCGATGCTGCGGGCCCGCTTGGGGC
>CAKUHW010000101.1 GCA_934659415.1 uncultured Oscillospiraceae bacterium | reverse complement strand
CGCTGGCCGGGGACGCACAGCACCAGATACACCCCCCGGTCCAGGCCGGAAAATCTGGTCCGCCCCGCCCCGTCGGTGGTCTGCTCCGTGCCGGGCAGGTCCTGCGCCAGGGCCCAGGCCGCCAGCAGGGCGGAGTTGGCGGGGCTGTCCCGTTCGTCCAGCAGGGAGGCGGGATCGATCTCCGCCCCGGCAAAATCCGCCTCCGCGCTGCCGTCCGCACCCCCCACCCGGCACAGCCGGACCGCGACGCCGGACACCGGGCGGTCGGCATCGTCCGTGAGGGTGATGCGCACGCTGCCCGCCCCGGCGGCCCGGGCGGGCAGGGGCCAGCGGACAAAGAGCAGCAGCGCCGCCAGCAGCGCGCCCCAGACCGGTACCCTACGGTTTTTCATCCTCGCCCCGCTCCTCTCTCTTCTTCGTGTTTCTGCCGCACAGCAGCAGGATAAAGGCCAGCGCCAGCGCCGGCGCAAGGATGAGCGCCAGCACAAAGCGGGTATCCAGCAGGCGCAGCTCGTTATTCACCGCCGCCGTGCCCGCGCTCCCCTCCGTCCCCTCCTGCACCCGGACTCCCCTCACCAGAAGCCGGTGGGAGTTGATGCCGTAGGGCGTGCAGGTGAGCAGGGTCACATAGTCCTCCCCCTCCTCAATGCCCAGCAGGGAGAAATCGTCCGGCTCCACCACGGCAAAGCGGTCCACCCGGTATTTCAGCGTCTCCCCCAGCACATGGAGATAAAAGAGGTCTCCCTCCTCCAGACGGTCGATGTTGGTGAGCAGCTCGGAGGAGGGCAGGCCCCGGTGGCCGGAGAGGACGCAGTGGGTGCTCTCCCCGCCCACGGGCAGGCTGCTCCACTCCAGGTGGCCCACGGAGCGCTGGAGGGTGTCCTTCTCCACCCCATGGCGGATGGGCAGGGTGAGGTCCAGCACCGGGATCTCCAGGTAGGCCATTACGTCGCTGCCGCCGGTCAGCAGCATTTCGGGGTACTGCTGCGCCAGCTCCTCCGTCAGGGCAAACCGGCTGGGCCGGTCCAGCAGGGCGCGGTTGTACTCCTCCGCCGCCCGGCGCAGGCGGTCATACTCCTCCCGGCGCAGGCGGCCCACCTCTTCGTCATAGGCGGAGATGGACTGGGCCTGGCGCATAGTGTTCCAATAGCTGCTGAGGGTTGGGTACAGCAGCAGGGACAAGCCCGCAAGAAAAGCTATGATCACAACGGCGGTCATGACCCCGCCGCTCTTTTTCTGCTTCATGCGGTCCTCTCCTTACTGCTGTGACTGCGGGAAGGGCAACGGGCTGCTCTCTTAAGCTTCCCTTTACACACGGGAGCTTTTCTCAAAGCCCTTCGGCCAGGGCCGGAGGGGGCAAAGCCCCCTCCGGCGGCCGGTATCAGGTCTGCCGGGAACTGATAGGGGATCAGCCCGCGGCGTTCTTGCGGCGCTTCAGCCCGGCCAGCACCAGGGCGCACATCACCAGGGCCGCGCCGATGGCGTAGATGGCCGTGGTGCCGCTGCCGCCGGTCTCAGGCAGGGTGGAGCCGGGGGTATTGTAGATGGTCACAGAGGTAACCGTGTTGCCCGTGCTGTCCTTCATTTCGATTCCGCTGACCTCACCGGCGGTATTAGTGGTCGTTACAACCCTCACCACGGTGTCCGCGCCCTTGACATAGCCGCCGGGCGCCTCGGTCTCAATGAGCGTATACTCCCCGGCGGCCAGGCCGCGGATGACGTGCTGCAGCTCGGAGGTCGTGATCACTGTGGCCTCCGCCTGGGTGCCCACCCATTTATCAAAGGCGTAGTTGTCAGTGCCGCTGGCCGCACCGTGGGTGAGCGCGGCGAACTTGTCATCGCTGCGCTTAAGCACAAACTTTGCGCCGGCCAGGGGCGTTGTACCGACGCTGTCCTGCTTTTCAAAGCTGATGTGCCCGGTGTACACTCTGGCGTAATCCGTCAGCTGCTTGGTGGCCTCGTAGACCAGCGTGGCGGTGTTGCGGTAGGCGCTGAGCGTGGCGGAGCCGGGCTTGACCATGCCCGCGTACTTGATCACGATCTCATCCCCGTCTGCCAGGCTTCTGCGCAGTGTGTCAGCCAGAGCAATGGTTATCAGGTCGCCGCCGGCGGGACTGGTACCGATGGTCACCGTGTAAGTGTCTGCTTCCTCCGTCAACAGGGTCGTCACACCGCCCACCGTCTTTTCCACTTGCAGGCTGGCAGCTTCATAGCTGATCTCGGGAGGCAGCGCATCGGACACCGTATAGGTATCCACACCGGCGGCAGCCGCGATCACGATCTGGTAAACCAGCTTCTCATTGTAGTCGGCGGTGGTGGCGTTCAGGCCGTTCACCGTCTTCGCGATGTTGGGGAGCATAGGATTCTTTTCAGTAACACTCAGAGCTGCGTCCTTCAGGGTAAACACTGTGTACAGCGGCTCGCTGCTCTGGCGGGAGGACACCATGATGTAAAAACCGTACTGCAGGTCATTGACGGTATAGCTTCCGCTGGCAGACACCGAAGCCGTCTTATCCGGGGTGATGCCGCTGCCCGCCGCCAGAGCCGCCTTGGCAAACTCCTGGGCCTTTGTATTGGTGTTAAAATCGCTGTTCGGAGTAATGGGGCTGCCCACCTCGTCCCTCACCACAGTGCCAAAGCCGCCATGGAGGCCGTAGATCACCGTGTGCCACTTGGCATTGGTGATGAAGGCGGCCTCACCGCCCGCTGTGATGCCGCTGATGTCGAACACCCGGTAGAGCTTATACTCGGCTCCCGCCAGAGCGTTGGTGATGGTGACCGTTCCTTTCTCGGTCATGGCCGTATCGGCCAGGGCGCTCGTGGCCAGCGTGCCGCAGAGCAGCAGCACGGTCAGGAGCAGGGCGAACAGGGTTCTGATTTTCTTCATGTTCTTCTCTTTCCTTTCTGTCTGTTGTGGGTTCCTTCGGTTTTATGCGGTATCAGCATCTATCGCTCCACCCCCTCCTCTCGCTTGCGTTTGAGGAATATGGCAGCGCAGAGGGCAGTGAGCGTAAGCATCACGCCGGGTGCGTAATACCCAAAGGGGCCGGAGCCGCCGGTCTCGGGGAGGATATCCGCCGAGCGGTCGGCCGCACGGATGTGGAAGGCCGTGCCCGTCGGGACGACGTAGCCGTGGGCCTCCACGGTGACGGAGCCGTCCTCCGCCAGAGTGAGATAGGCCGGGTCGTCAAAGGCCAGATAGCCGTCGGGGGCGCGGGTCTCGGTAAGGCGGTAGCGTTGGTCGTAGCGCAGGTTATCGAAGGTGAGGATGCCGCTGCTGTCGGTGACGGCAGTCTTGGTCACCGCACTGGAAAGGGGATTCCCATCGGCATCCACCGCCACCAGGGCGAATTCCGCCCCGGCCAGCAGCCTTGTGCCGGACAGGTCCCGCTTTTCCAGATAGAGCATGGGCCGTTTGGGGGTGTTCTCCACAGTGAGGGTCAGCCCGCCGGAGGCTGCGGTCTGGCTGCGGTAGGTAACGATCCAGTTGGCGAAGGTGTAGTCCGCCTTGCAGTTTTCGCTGCCGATCTTCAGCTCCCGCACGCTCCAGGTCACCGGCGCGCCGTTGGCATAGGCGGGCAGGGCGGTCCAGGTGTGGGTCCAGTCGTAAATGCTGTTCAGGGTGACCGCCGTGGCCTGGCCGCTTTCGGCCAGGATGACCGCCGCCAGATTTGCGCTGCCGTTGGCCAGCAGCTGGACCGTCACGTCCTCCCGCTCGTCCTCGCCGCAGTTCCACACCTTTTTCACCGTGACGTTATGCTTGCCGGAGGTGTTCTTCACCGCCAGCAGGCCCCGGTCGTACCGGGCGTGCTCGCCGCCGGAGGTGATGCCGATCTCGCTGTCCGCCACGCCGTCTCCGTCGCTGTCCACGGTATAGCCGATGGTGATCTCCCCCACGGAGGCATAGCCCTCCGGCGCGGTCACCTCCCGGACGGTGATGTCCCCCTTCTCGTAGGCAAAGCCGCTGGTGGAGAGGTTGGTGTAGCCGTCGCAGGTCAGGGTGGTAATGGCGCCGTTGCCGTGGCTGTCAAAGATGTAGAGGCCGGTGGAGGCGTCGTAGTCAAAGGTCATCAGCTCCCCGCCCTGATAGAGGCGGAACTGGGCCCCCGCCAGGGCCTGACCGGTGGCGGCGTCCTCCTTTTTCAGCAGCAGGGAGTTGCCCCGGAAGTAGATGTTGTTGAACTCCGCCCGCAGCCACTCGGGGTCCTCCAGGTCGGTGGCCTGGGTGACGCCCTTGACGGTGACGGTGCCGCCGGTGCCCGCGGTGGTCTGGTTCACGGCGGAGGAGTCCACCACCACCCACTCGGCGTAGTCCGCCGACTCCGGGATGTTCGGCGGGTATTCGGTGATGGTCCAGCCCTCGTTGTACTTCACGTCCCCGAATTCCCACAGCAGGGTGTTCTCGTCCCCGTCTCCGTCGTCTATGGGGGTGAGCCATTCGGTGATCTGCCCGGCCGTCAGGCCCCGGGCGGTCAGGATGCGGGTCTGCTCCGCGGTGTCCGCCGCTTCGATGGTCATGATGTAACGCTTGCTCTCGTCCTCGTTCACGGCCACGATATAGAAGCCGCTTTTGGCCTGCTGGATCAGGGTCTCGTTGCCGGAGAAGGTCTTGGTGGTGTGCACCCGTCCCTCCTTGCGCACCAGCGCCCCGTCCACATGCCAGTCGTACAGGTCCCCGCCGTCGCCGGCCACCTGGAAGAGGTACCAGCGGATGGCATAGCCGTACTCGTTCAGGTCATTTACGTCCACGGTGACAAACTCGCCCGCATCGTTGGGCACGCTGAGCTGACCGCCGCTGGCGTAGTCCTTCAGGGCCTCGAAGATGTCGTTGTCCGCCGGGAACTCCGCCAGCCAGGGGATGGTGTCGCTGCCGTAGAGGGCGCGGATGCGCTTGTCGTTGGCAAGGTATTCCGTGGAGCCGCTGGCCAGGGTGATGGCGTAGCTGTTGTTCAGGCTGGTCTGAGTAGCTCCGGCGGCCACCAGGTCGGAGATGCCCCCCAGATAGGTGGAGAACACCACGCCGGTATACTGGTCGGCGGAGGTGGAGCCGTCGTTGTAGGAGTTATACTTCACGAAGAAGTTCACGCTCTGCAGGGCGTGGTAGTCCCACACGCCGGTGAGCTCCACCACCCCGTTTCCGTCCTTGTCGTAGGTAAGCAGCTCGTCATAGGTGACGGCGGCCCCCGGCTCCACGATCTCCCCGGTCTCGGTCTGCCAGCCGGTGAAGTACACCG
>CAKUHW010000100.1 GCA_934659415.1 uncultured Oscillospiraceae bacterium | reverse complement strand
GCCCTGCCCCTGAAGCCCGGCGTCTACATCATGCAGGACGCCAAAAACACGGTGATCTATGTGGGCAAGGCCAAGAAGCTGAAAAACCGGGTCAGCCAGTATTTTCAGGACCAGAGCCGCCACAACGAGAAGACCAGGGCCATGGTGGCCCAGATCGACCACTTTGATGTGATCGAGGTGGCCTCCGAATTCGAGGCGCTGGTGCTGGAGTGCGCCCTGATCAAGCGGCACCAGCCGCACTATAACATTCTGCTCAAGGACGACAAGGGCTATCCCTATATCCGCCTGACGGTGAGGGAGGACTATCCCCGCTTTTCCCTGGCTGCAAAGGCGGCGGAGGATGCGGCCCGCTATTTCGGTCCCTACGGCAGCCGCGGCGCCAGCCAGGACATCATAGACGCCCTGCGTCAGGCGCTCAAGCTGCCCTCCTGCAGCCGGCGCTTTCCCCGGGACATCGGGAAGGAGCGCCCCTGTCTGAACTACCATATGGGACTGTGCGACGGCTACTGCCGGGCGGAGATGGACCAGTCCCGCTACCGGGAGGCCATTGACCAGGCCGTGGCCCTGCTGGAGGGAAAGCTGGACCAGACGCTGGACGCCCTCACCGCCGAGATGGAACAGTGCGCGGAGGAGCTGGCCTTCGAGCGGGCGGCCCAGCTGCGGGACCGGATCGGCGCGCTGCGCCTGCTGGCCCAGCGGCAGAAGGCCGTGGCCGGGTCGCTGGCGGACACGGACGCGGTGGGCTTTTACCTGGGAGAAGCCAAGAGCTGCTTTGTGGTGCTCCACTATCTGGAGGGGGAGCTGGCCGCAAAGGACTGGCAGCTGCTCACCCTGCCGCTGGAGGCTGCCGCGCCGGAGGCGGTGTCTGCCCTAGTGACCCAGTATTACAGCGGCCGAAGGATGCTGCCCCGGCAGATTCTGCTGCCCTGCCCCGTGGAGGGGATGGAGGAGCTGGCCCGGATGCTCACGGAGGCGGCGGGCCGGAAGGTGGAGCTGCTGGTACCACAGAAGGGCCAGAAGGCAGAGCTGGTGGCCATGGCCAACGAAAACGCCGCCGGCGAGGCGCAGCGGGCGGCCACCGCGGAAGAGCGCACCGCCAGGCTGACGGCACTGCTGGGCTCCATGCTGGGTCTGGATACGCCACCGCGCCGGATCGAGGCCTTTGACATCTCCAACACCGGCAATGCCGATATCGTGGCCTCCATGACCGTCCACCAGGACGGAAAGCCCTTGAAGCGGGACTGGCGGCGCTTTATTCTGAAGGATATGCCCCATGCGGACGACTACGCCTCTATGGAGCAGGTGGTGGAGCGCCGGCTCCGGCGCTTTGCGGATGGGGACGAGCATTTCCAGCCCCTGCCCGATCTGATGCTCATCGACGGCGGCGCGGGCCAGGTGAAGGCGGCGCTGGCGGCCATGGACGCGGTGGGGATCCACGTTCCCGCCTGGGGCATGGTGAAGGACGACCGTCATCGTACCCGGGCCCTGCAGGCCGCGGACGGCAGGGAGGCGGGTATCCAGCAGGTCCCCGCCCTGTTCGCCATGATCGGCCGCATCCAGGAGGAGACCCACAACTATGCCATAGAGTTCCACCGCCAGCGCCAGGCGGGGCATCTGAAGGGCTCCGCGCTGGACGCCATCCCCGGCGTGGGACCGAAGCGCAAGGCAGAGCTGCTGCGGGCCTTCAAAAGCGTCAGGGCGGTCAGAGCGGCCTCCCTGGCGGAGCTGGAGCAGGCGGTGCCCAAGGGGACGGCGCGGACCGTATATGACTATTTTCATCAGGAGAAGGAGGAGAGCCCATGCGGGTCATCACCGGAACAGCCAGGGGAAAACGTCTGAAGGAGCTGTCTGGCCTGGATACGCGCCCCACCACCGACCGGGTGAAGGAGGGCCTGTTCAACGTGATCCAGTTTGATATCGAGGGCAGGCAGGTGCTGGACCTGTTTGCCGGCACCGGCCAGCTGGGCATCGAGTGCCTCAGCCGGGGAGCGGCGCACTGCGACTTTGCGGACAGCGCTCCGGCAGCCATGAAGGTCATCCGGGAGAACGTGGCGGTCTGTGGCTTTTCCCAGCGCGCAGCCTTCTACCAGAAGGATTTCACCGCCGTGCTGGCGGTGCCGGGAAAGAAGTATGACCTGATCTTTCTGGACCCGCCCTATGCCTCGGACTGCCTGACCCGGGCCCTGGAGCGCATCACGGAGATTGACATTGTGTCCGGAAATGGTATAATAGTGTGCGAAACTCCGGCGGAGCGCGTTCTGCCTGAGCTGCCGGCCCCCTATGTGCGGGGAAAAGAATACCGGTACGGGCGGATCAAGCTGACCCTGTATCGCAGGAGCGTGTGACATGAGGAAAGCGATCTATCCCGGGAGCTTTGATCCGATCACCCTGGGGCATTTGAATATCATCAAGCGGGCTGCCGCGATGTTTGACGAGCTGATCGTTCTGGTCAGCTACAATTCCAGCAAGAACGGCGGCCTGTTCACCCCGGAGGAGCGCAGGGAGCTGATCTGCCGGGTCACAGAGGAGCTGCCCAACGTGCGGGTGGACGTGTGCGACGGACTTTTGGCGGATTACGCCAGGCGCAACCGGGCGCGGGTCCTGGTGAAGGGCCTGCGGGCCGTGTCCGACTTTGAGTCGGAGGCGCAGATGGCAATGATCAACGCCAAGCTGAACCCCCGGCTGGATACGGCCTTCCTGTATACGGAGCCGAAATACGCGTACCTGAGCTCCACGGTGGTCAAGGAGATGGCCCGGTACGGCGCAAGCCTGACGGATTTTGTGCCCCGCCAGATCATTGCAGATGTGGAGCGGAAGGTCCAGTCTGCCCAAAAGGAAAAGGAGGAGTGAGGTCCGATGGCGACCGCGGTGGACGAGCTGCTGGATATGCTGTTTGATATGATCGACGAGGCGAAGAACGCTACCTTCAGCAGCGATAAGTGTGTGATCGAGCGGGACAAGGCCCTTGACCTGGTGGAGGACATCAAGGCGCAGTTCCCGGTGGAGCTGGCCGAGGCCAAGAAGGTGCTCAGCGCCCGGGCGGAGTATGTGGCCGCCGCCAAGCGGGAGGCGGACGAGATCCGGAAGCGGGCGGAGATCGAGGCCAGCCAGATGGTCAACGAGGCGCAGATCATGAACCAGGCCCGCCAGAAGGCCAACGAGCTGATGGCCCGGGCGGAGCAGAAGGCCAAGGAGGTGCGCCACTCCGCCAATGAGTATTGCGAGGATGTGCTGCGCCGCACCGAGGAGGCGCTGGCCGATGCCCACAAGGAGATGAGCCAGACCCATATCCGCTTCCGCAGCGCCATGGGCTCCGCTCCCACCGAGCAGGGCGCGCAGCCCCAGAAAAACAGCCGCCTGTACGACGCCGAGGCGGACCAGTAACAGCAAGAGCGAAAAGGCCCTGCCGCACATGGATGCGGCAGGGCCTTTTATACACAAAAACGGGCGGCCGGTCACAGCGCCGCGGGGTCAAAGCGGCTTTCCGGCAGCAGCTGCCCCTCCCGGAAGACGGCGGCTGCCGCGCTCTCGTATTCGTCGGGCCTTGCGGCCTTGCGGATGGGCTTCAGAAGCTGGTCCCGGTCTGCGAAGAGGAAGAGCAGGTAGCTCCATACCTCCTTCATCCGGGCCAGAGCCGGCTTGGGCCCCGGCATCATGGCCCGGTAGCCGGACCACAGCAGGGCGTGGAAGGCGCGCAGCTCCTCCAGGTCTGCCGCCGGACCGCCCCGGAGCTTGCGAGCCAGGGCGGGGTCCGCCAGAAGGCCGCGGCCGAACATCAGCTGAGATACGCCGGGGAAGCGGGCGGTCAGCGCCTGTGCGTCGGCAGGGCGGAAGAGGTCGCCGTTGTAGCACAGCGGGGCGCGGCTGCGGGCGGCGGCCAGGGTGAAGCACTCCAGCCGCGGGCTGCCCCGGTAGAAGTCCTCCCGTACCCGGGGGTGGACGATCAGGCGGGCGATGGGGTATTGGGAGAAAAGCTCCAGCAGGGCGGGAAACTCCTCCGGGGAGGAGAAACCGACCCTGGTCTTGACCGCGACCGGTCCGGCGGCGGCGGAGAAGACAGCATCCAGAAAGGCCCTGAGCTGCTCCGGCCGGGCCAGCATTCCGGCCCCCTTGCCCTTGGCGGTCACGGTCCCGGAGGGACAGCCCAGGTTTAGGTTGGTCTCCGGATAGCCCATGTGGTGCAGGGCGTGCTCCGCCCAGAGAAAATTCTCTGCCGAGGCGGCGATGAGCTGCGGCGTGACGGACAGGCCGGCGTTGTGCTCCGGGTCGACCTCCCGGAGCTCCCGGGCGGAAAAGCACCGGGACTGGGTGGGGGCCAGAAAGGGAGTGATGTAGCCGTCCAGCGGGCCGAACACGGCGGCGTGGGCGCTGCGGTAGACATAGCCGCTTACCCCCTCCATGGGGGCGAGATGATACTGCATGGCGTGGAAACCTCCGCGGAAAAATCATATCAGTTCATTTTATCCGCTTTGGAGGGAAAGGTCAATGGGGAAAGAACAGCCGGACGGCCGCTCCCGCGGCGAGGAAGCCCACAAGGTCCCCGCAGAGGGCGGCGGGCACGGCATAGCGGGTCCGGGTCACCTTGGCCGCGCCGAAGTAGACGGCGACGGTATAGAAGGTGGTCTCCGTGGAGCCCAGCATGACCGCGGCGATGCGCCCTGCGGCGGAGTCCGGGCCGCAGGCGGCGATGATGTCGGCGCCGACTCCCATGGCGGCAGAGCCGCTCACGGGGCGGATCAGCAGCAGCGGAACGGTCTCCGGGGGGATGCCCACGGCGCGCAGAAGGGGGGAGAGAGCCTGCCCCAGCAGGTCCAGAGCGCCGGAGGCGCGCAGCATATATACGGCGGTGAGCAGCCCGATCAGCGCCGGGGCAATGCGGACGCTGGTGCGCAGCCCCTCCCCGGCTCCCCCCACCAGGGCGCTCCACAGGTCGACCCGTTTCCACAGTCCCCAGAGGGCGGTGAACAGCAGGAGAACGGGGACCAGCAGATCGATCGCCGGGGCCATTCAGGGTCTCCACAGCCGGGAGAACAGCCTGGCGGCCCCCAGCCCGGCGGCCAGCGCCGCGGCGGAGGTGAGCCAGACGGCGGGGAGAATGTCAAAGGGAGAGGCGCAGCCCGCCGCAGAGCGGATGGCAGCCACGGTGGCGGGGATGAGCTGGATGGAGGCGGTGTTGCACACCACCAGCATGCAAAGACTGTCCGAGGCCACCCCGGGGGTATACGCCGCCATGCGGCGGGCGCATTCCAGCCCCAGGGGAGTGGCGGCGTTCCCCAACCCCAGC
>CAKUHW010000099.1 GCA_934659415.1 uncultured Oscillospiraceae bacterium | reverse complement strand
GTGCAGTATCTGAGTCTGGACGGCGCACGCGGCAGGGCCATCGTGGACGGCACACGCCCCTATGAAGTCAGGTTTGAGTATGACGGCGGAAGGATCACCGATCTCACCTGCAGCTGTCCCTGCGGCTATCACTGCAAGCACGAGGCCGCCGTGCTGCTTCAGCTGCGGGAGATATTGGAGGTCATCGAAAAAAGATACCCCGATGCCCGGGCGTGCAGCGGAGGCTTTTCCGCAGTCCGCGCGCCGCTGCTCGTCTCGCTCGCAGTTGAGGGAAACGACAGGGCGATCCTGACGCTCGAGCAGTCCGCCCGCTGAGTTTGTCCGCCCGTCCGGCAGTTATCCCTTGCGCATTCGCCCCGCGGCTGATACAATATGAGAAAGAATAGTCAAAGCGGGGCATTGCCTGCGGTTTACCATATCTGCCGGGCGCAAAATCGGGGCCTAACAGAATCTCATCAGCATCATTGGGGTGTTCATATGCTTTGGATCACAGCGGCAATCATCATCGCAGTCATTGCCGCTATCGTCTGCTGTATTTTTTATTGGGACTGGTTTCACGGGTTTGAACCGCCGCGCAAGGCCGCGGGGCGATTGGGGGAAGACGTTGCCGCCTCTATCATTCAGACCATACTTCATGATGATGATATACTCCTGAACAATGTCTTCCTTTCAGTCCGTGGCCGGGATACTGAGCTTGATAATGTCATCGTCAATCGATACGGCGTTTTTATTATTGAAGTCAAGAATTACAGCGGTACACTCGTCGGCAGTGAGGAAGACTTCACCTGGAAGAAATCTCATATCAGCCGTGCCGGAAACATCTACGTCAAGGAAGTAAAAAATCCTGTCCGCCAGGTCAGGCGGCAGATTCATATTCTCTCAAACTACTTGGACTATTATGGAGTGCGCGTCTGGGTAAAGGGTTACGCCTACCTGCTGGAGGGAAACAGCCCTGTTGCAAGCCGGTACATTCTTTCAAGCGCCGCCGAGATCGATCGTGCGATCCACACCCCCGGCCGCACCCGGCTGGATGCACAGACGCTGCACTTTATTTCGGCCCTCCTGGAGGATTGATCATGGTACTCTGTTTTTCCGGCACCGGCAACAGCCGCTACGCGGCCCGGCGCATCGCGTCCGCGCTGGGCGGCGCGCTGCTGGACCTGAACGAGCGCATCAAGGCGGGCGATGTCTCCCCCGTGGAGACCGGGGAGCGCCTCGTCATTGTCACCCCCACCTACGCCTGGCGCATTCCCCGCATCGTGCGGGACTGGCTGCTGAGGACTGAGCTGACCGGCGCGAAGCAGGCGTGGTTCGTCATGACCTGCGGCAGCGAGATCGGCAATGCCGGTGAATACAACCGGACGCTCTGCGAAAAAAAGGGCCTGACCTGTATGGGCACGGCGCAGCTGGTCATGCCGGAGAACTATATCGCCATGTTCCGCGCCCCGCAGGCAGAGGAGGCCCGGCGGATCGTCGCCGGGGCCGAGCCGGACATCCTGCGCACCATCGCCGCCATCAGATCCGGGGAGGCCTTCCCTCCGCCCCGCGCAAGCCTCTTCGGCCGCTTCATGAGCGGCCCGGTGAACCCCGTTTTCTACGCCTGCTTTGTCAAGGCAAAGGCATTCGCCGCCGGCGGCGCCTGCACCGGCTGCGGCCAATGCGCAAAGCTCTGCCCCACCAACAATATCACCCTGCGGGGCGGCAGGCCCGTCTGGGGCGGGAGCTGCACCCACTGCATGGCCTGCATCTGCCGCTGCCCCGCAGAGGCCATTGAATACGGCAGAAAAAGCCTCGGGCAGCCGCGGTATCACTTTGAAGCGCTGTGAGCAGTCCCTGCCCCCGGGGCAGGATGACGGTCTTGCCGCAATCGATCCGGACCACACCTGATATCGGCAGTATAGGGAGGAGTCTGTCATGAAGCCGCTGTTTTTTCTGCTTTTCTGCGCCGCCGCCCTGACCAACGTGATCTCCTGCGCCGCCGGGCGGCAGCTTCCCCGCCGCATTGCCAAGGCGCTGCTCATGCCGCTGCTGCTGGCGGTGTATCTGTGCAGCGCCGCCCGGGCGGAGAGCTGGGTGATCCCCGCGCTGCTGCTGGGCTGGGTGGGCGACCTGTTTCTCATCGCGCCCCATCAGGGTCTCCCCCGCACCCTTGGCATTGCCAGCTTCCTGGCCGGCCACATCTGCTATTTTATCGCCATGCTCCGGCATTTCTCCATCGCCCCGCCGCTCTGGGCCCGGGCGGTGTTCCCGCTGGCCTTTCTGGCGGCCGTGGCCGCGGTCTACCGCAGCCTCTATCCTCTGCTCCCCCGGGAGATGAAGGTCACCGGCGGGATCTATATCGGTGTTCTGGGCGCTATGGGCGCCGCGGCCGGGCTGGTGCTGGCCTCCGGCTGCGCGGGCGGCGCAGCCCTTCTGGCCGGTGAGATCTGCTTTCTCGTATCCGATACCATCCTCTGCCGCCAGTTTTTCACCGTGGGCGATCCCTGCCCCCGGTATGACGCGGCCGTCATGTCCACCTACATTCTGGCCCAGGCCCTGCTGATCACAGGGTTCTGCCTGTGACCATCTCAAGGAGCGATCTTCATGAAAAAGCGTATCCTGCTGCTGACCACCGGCGGCACCATTGCCTCCCGGCAGACGGCGGAGGGTCTGGCCCCCGGCCTGGACGGCGCCGGCCTCGCCCATTACCTGGGCGGCATGGCCGACAGCTACGATCTCACCGTGCGCGATATCCTCCACCTGGACTCCTCCAACATCCAGCCGGAGGAATGGCAGCTCATTGCCCGCCATGTATATGCCGCCCGCGGAGATTACGACGGGATCGTCATCTCCCACGGCACCGACACCATGGCCTACACCGCATCGGTGCTGTCCTTTATGGTGCTGGGCATTCCCATCCCCGTGGTCCTCACCGGCGCCCAGCTGCCCATCGACCACCCGCTCACCGACGGGCTGGACAATCTCCGCACCGCCCTGGCCATGGCGGCCTCCGGCAGGCCCGGCGTATTTCTGGCCTTCGACCGGAAGGTCATGCTGGGGTGCAGGGCGGTCAAGACCCATACCACGGACTTTGACGCCTTTGACAGCGTCAACTGGCCCCTGGCCGCCGCGGTGAGCGGCGCGGGCCTCACCATTTACGACGGCGCTATCCCCCGCGCCGCCTGCCCCTGCCTGCTCCGGGAGCAGCTGTGCCGGGAGGTATTTCTCATCAAGCTCACCCCCGGCCTCAACCCCGAGATCTTTGATATGCTCCTGGACATGCACTACCGGGGCGTGGTCATAGAGGCCTTCGGCGCCGGCGGGCTCCACTTTATCCGCCGCAATCTCATTGAAAAGCTGCACAAGGCGGCGGATGCCGGCATGGCCGTGGTGGTGTGCAGCCAGTGCCTCTACGAGAGCAGCAATTTTGCGCTCTACCAGGCGGGGCAGAAGGCCCTCGCCCAGGGGGTCATCCAGGGGTACGACATGACCACTGAGGCCGCCGTCACCAAGCTCATGTGGGCCCTTGGGCAGTACCATGACCTGGCAGAAGTCCGCGCCTGCTTTGCCCGCAGCCTTGCGGGGGAGCGCCGCCCCGCTGCGGAAGCGGAGTGACGGGCCCTTCCCGGCGCATATTTCGTCATTTTCTCCAAAACTCGCGGCCTCACTTTTCTTCTTTATACAATTCTACCGGCATTTGACACATTTTACTTGTATTTCTTCTCAGAAAGGCTATAATGATAAGCAGGAGTTCGGAAACGTTTCCGAACCGGAGGATCGGAACAAATACTGCTTTTTAGGAGGAAATCATCATGAAGAAGAAGCTCTTTGCACTTCTGCTGGTGTGCGCCATGGTACTGGCCGCGCTGGCGGGCTGCTCCAACAGCAATCCCACTCCCAGCGGCTCCACCGCTCCCAGCCCCAGTCAGTCCCAGTCTGCCGAGCCCAGCACCAACCCCGAGGTCAAGGGCTCTGTCTACTACCTGAACTTCAAGCCCGAGGCCAATGAGGCCTGGCAGAAGCTGGCCGAGACCTACACCAGCCTCACCGGCGTGCCCGTGAAGGTGGTCACCGCCGCCTCCGGCGAGTACGACAAGACCCTCACCGCCGAGCTGGACAAGACTGCCGCCCCCACCATGTTCCAGGTGGGCAACCAGGGCGCCGTGAACAGCTACGGTGAGTTCTGCTACGACCTGACCGGCACCGACATCTACAACGAGATGACCACCCAAGACTTCAACCTGATCAATGAGAACGGCGAGACCGTCTCCATCGGCTACTGCTATGAGGCCTTCGGCATCATCGTCAACAAGGCTCTGCTGGAGAAGGCCGGCCACTCTCTGGACGAGATCAAGGACTTCGCCTCCCTGAAGGCCGTGGCGGACGATATCCACGCCCGCGCCGCCGAGCTGGGCTTTGACGCCTTCACCTCCGCCGGTCTGGACGGCTCCTCCTCCTGGCGTTTCTCCGGCCATCTGGCCAACATGCCCCTGTACTATGAGTTCCGGGACGACGGCATCACCAGCCAGCCCGCCACCATCAAGGGCACCTATCTCGAGAACTACAAGAACATCTGGGATCTGTACATCACCGACTCCGCCACCACCGGCGCCGCTCTGAACTCCGCCACCGGCGATCAGGCCGAGGCCGAGTTCGGCGAGGGCAAGGCCGTGTTCTTCCAGAACGGCACCTGGGAGTACTCCAACCTGGTCACCGACGAGACCAAGGGCTTCCTGATGAACCCCGATGATCTGGCCATGATCCCCATCTACTGCGGCGTTGACGGCGAGGAGAAGGCCGGCCTGTGCTGCGGCACCGAGAACTGCTGGGCCGTGAACAGGGACGCCTCCGAGGACGACATCAAGGCCACCCTGGACTTCATGTACTGGGTCGTCACCTCTGACGAGGGCACCACCATGATGGCCGAGCAGTTCGGTCCCTGCCCCTTCAAGAACGCCAAGGAGCCTGAGAATGTGTTCTTCGCCGATGCCAACCGCTACATTGCCAGCGGCAACTACGTTGTGACCTGGGCCTTTAACTACACCCCCGCCGTGGACGACTGGCGTGCCGGCGTGGTGGACGCTCTGGGTCAGTACACCGCCAACGGCGGCGACTGGGCCAATGTAGAGACTGCCTTCGTCCAGGGCTGGGCGCAGCAGTATGCCAACGAGAACGCCGGCTGAGCCTTCAGCTGACACCTCATGGTAATTTCAGCAGGGGCGGGCAAACTGCCCGCCCCTGCTTCTCATTTATGGGGACGGCTGTCCAGCCCTGCGGTGGGCCGCCGTCCCTGGAAATGAACCAGAATCAAGGAG
>CAKUHW010000098.1 GCA_934659415.1 uncultured Oscillospiraceae bacterium | reverse complement strand
AACACGGAGTCCTTGTCCTTGGAGTAGAAGATGAGCACGGTGACCAGGAACACAAGACCCTCAATGCCCTCAATCAGCTGATCGTTCACGCCCAGAATGACCAGGCCGTTGGACAAAAAGCCGATGATCAGGCTGCCGGTGATGGCGCAGCGGACAGAGGCGCGGTAGCCGCCCTTGGGAGCCATACCGCCCAGCATGACTGCCACCAGGACCTCCAGCTGCAGACCGTTGGCAAAGTTCGTGGTCACGATGGGGTTGCGGCACAGCAGGAAGAAGGAGGCCACGCCGATGCACAGGCCGCTGAAAGCGTAGGCGATCAGGCGGTACTTTTTTACGGCCACGCCGCCCTGAGACGCGGCGATGGGGTTGGCGCCGATGGCCTTGTTGTAGCGGCCTACCAGGGTGTGGTTCATCAGGATGTAGGCCACAAACAGCAGCACCACCAGCACGGCCAGCTTCAGGCCCCAGGAGCGGAACACGGAATAATCTCCGGCGAGCTTTACCGGGTTATTGGCGATGACCATGACCACCAGGCCGCGGCCGATGTTCATCATACACAGAGAGGCGATAAAGGCGGGCACATTGAAGAGCACGGTGAGGATGCCGGTGATAGAGGAGAGCAGAATGGCCGCGATCACACCGAAAACGCCGGCCAGCAGCAGGGGACAGCCGGCGTGGTTCAGCATACCGATGACCATGGCGGACACGGCCGCCACAGAGGCGCAGGAGAAATCAATACCGCCGTGGGCGATGATGAAGGTGACGCCCGCGGAGAGGATGATCAGAGAGTAGGACTGGTTCATGATGGTCTGCAAGTTGCCGCCGCTGAAAATGGCGCCGCGGGTCAGAATACCCAGGACCACAACGACCAGGACCAGACCGCCAAGGGAGGTGACAATGGAGGTCGCGCTGCTGTTTTTCAATGTTTTCATAGTCTCCGCCCCCGCTCAGATCATGTAGTTGATGATGTTCTGCTCCGTAGCCTCGGGCCCCCGGAGAAATTCTTTGGTGATCTGTCCGTCCTTCATAATGAGGATGCGGTCGGACATACCAATCAGCTCGGGCAGCTCCTCGGAGATCATCAGGATAGCCTTGCCCTCCTTTTTCAGCTGATACATCAGCTGGTACATGGAGGCCTTCACGCCCACGTCCACGCCGCGGGTGGGACAGTCGAGAATGAGGATCTCCGACTGATTGCCGATCCACTTTCCAAACAAGACCTTCTGCTTGTTGCCGCCGGAGAGGGCGTTCACATTCTGGTCGATGCCCGCACACTTGATTCGCAGACCCTCCACCTGTTCCTTTGCAATGGCGGTCTCCTTCTGGCGGGATACCAGGCCGCAGGTCCGGATCTTATAGAGGGAGGGGAGGACGATGTTGTCCTTTACCGTGGCGCTCAGGGACAGGGCCTCCACATCGCGGTTCTTGGATACATATCCGATGTGCTGGCGCACGGCCTTAGCGGAGCTTACGATCCTTTCCCCATTCTCCAGAATGATTTCGCCCTCGATGATGGGGTCAATGCCGAAGGCCATACGGCCTACTTCGTGCATTCCGCTCTCAGACAGACCGCCGATGCCCAGAATCTCGCCCCGGTGGAGCTGGAAGCTCACATCGCGGACACCGCGGTCCTTGCTGGTGATGTGCTTTGCCTCCATGGCCACCTCGGGCAGCCAACCATCGCTGTCCTCCCGGTAGTAATTGCCGGTGATCTCGCGGCCGATCATCATGGATTTGATGGTGTCCGGCTCCATCTGCTCCCGCTCCAGGCGGCCCACATACTGGCCGTCCCGCAGGACCACCAGACTGTCGCACACCTCGATCAGCTCGCCGATGTCATGGGAGATGAACAGGACCGCCTTGCCCTCCTCGCGCATTCTGCGCATTACGGCGTAGATGACGTCCCGTCCATGCTTGGAGAGGGCCGTGGTGGTCTCGTCCACGATGAGAATGTCGGGATCGCTGTACATGGCCCGGGCGATCTCCACGATCTTCCGGTCCTCCGGGTTCAGGGTGTTCAGAGAGGCGTCGGGGCGCATATTGGTCACACCGATGTTCTCCAGAGCCTTTTGGGCTGCGGTATTCATGGCGCGCTTGTCCACAAAGGGCCCGTGACAGAAGGCCTGCTCCTTGCCGGCGAAAATGTTGTCGGCAATGGTGATGTTGGGGATGCTGCCGACCTCCTGTACGATCATGGCCACGCCCAGGCTCTGGCCCTCCACAGAGGTGGAGGGGGCATACTCCTCGCCGCCCTTCAGCATCAGGCCGCTGTCCGGCCGCTGAATACCGGCCAGAATGGAGGACAGAGTGGACTTTCCCGAGCCGTTTTCCCCGATCAGGCCGCATACCTCTCCGCCGTAGACGGACAGGCTCACGTCAGAGAGCGCCTTTGTGGGGCCGAAGCTTTTGGTAATGTGCTGGACTTCCATGAGAACTTTTTTCATAGCCTTCGCTCCTATGCCGGATTTTATCGCCTGCGCCTGCGGGCGGCGCGCTCACTGGGTGACGGTGATGATATGGTTGGGGACCTTGCTCAGCTGTTCCACGCCGTCCGCGGTGACCAGGAACATCATACCGGGGCCGAAGAGGGCTTTTTCGCCCTCCTTCCAGCCGGGAAGCGCCGCTCCGGGATGGAGGACGAACAGCATGCCCTCCCGCAGAGGGAAGCCGGGGCAGAAGCTGCCCTCGTCCAGCTCATAGCCGCTGAGATGCCCCTGCGGGCCGGAGATATAATCCTTGCGGGGAGAGAGCAGTCCTTTGCTCTCAATGTAGTCATCGATGGCGGAGATCACATCGGCGGTGTGAACTCCTGGCCTGACCATACCGACGTTGGCCAGAATGGCCTCGTTGATGGTGTCGTGCAGCAGCCGGATGTCGGGATCGCACGCGCCGAAGGCGCACAGCACGATCTTCTGCAGCCAGCAGCCGCGGTAGTTCACAGTGACCTCGGCCACCAGGTGCTCGCCCGCCTGAATGTGCTTGGGGGAGTGATCGCAGGGCATGGCGGGGGCGGAGATATCCTTTTTGTCTGAGTTGATAAGAATGAGGGAGCCCTCGGCGCCGCGGCGCTCCATCACGCCATGGATCACCGCCCAGACCTCGTACTCCGTCATGCCGATGCGGAGCTTCTCCTCCATCTCGCGGATGCAGGCATCCACAATGTCGATGGCCTCGGCGATGATCCTGCGGTAGTTGCCGCTCTTGCTGCGCCGCAGGTCGGCGAAGGGAGCGGAGATATCCACAAACTCGCTGTTCTGGAAGATGCCCCGGGCCATGGAATACACGCCGTAGGGCATGCCGCCCAGCGTCAGGGCCAGGGGCTTGCCGATCAGCCCTTTTTCCTGCGCCGCAGCCGCAATATTTTCCGGGGTGCTGCAGCGGACGTCCTGGATCCAGTAGTCGGCGATGTTCTTGTGCAGCGGGGTGAGAACGTATTCGCGGCCGGGGCCGCCGGTAAACACAACAGGCTCGCCCTCCAGGGGAAAAAGAATCAACGTACCCCAGGTGGCTATGTACTCGCCGCCCAAAAACTTTACGGGTCCGTCGCCGCAGACGAAAGCGCCCGCTGCGCCCTGCTCCCGCAGCAGCTGCCGGAACTGCGCATAGCGCGCTTCCCGGTCCTCGCCGGTCAGAAACGTCGGTTTTTCCATAGATATGAGCTCCTTTGCATTTTGTGACTTTTGTCTTTTTTGGCATGATATCATGAAATAGTGGCTGTGTAAAATTTCGCTTTTCTATGAACGCATTTCGGTTTTCTATCAGCTTGAGACTTCTTCACTTGCGAAAAGTTGTGCAATATGCTATAATGAAAATACTTTCGCCGGATGAAAGAAAAAACCTTGGAGATGATACCGGATGAATTTTGTGCAGCTGCAGTATTTTGTAAGGGCGGCCCAGTGCCTCAGCTTTACCGAGGCGGCCCGGCAGCTTTATGTGACCCAGCCCACCCTTTCCAACGGTATCACAAAGCTGGAGAGCTCTCTGGAGGCAAAACTCTTCGTGCGGGATAAGCACACCGTCCGCCTGACCCCCGCGGGGGAGGTGCTGTACAGCAGGGCGGTGCAGATTCTGGATCTGTGTCAGAGAGCTGTGGACGATGTACAGCGCAGTACGCTGCCCACCCACGATATGATTCGCCTGGGGGTCATGGGGGACCTGCTTTTGCTTTTTTATGGGGACATGGTCCTGCCCTTCATCCGGAAAAACCCGGATATCAGCGTGCGCATCAGCCAGATGTTTGCCGATGAGCTGGACCGCTGTCTCTATACGGACACTGCCGACATCATCCTGACCCGCGGAGAGTCTATCTCCATGCAGGACAAAGGGGAGCTGTGTACCCACCGGATCAGGAAGGACCGCTTTTACCTGGCCCTGTCCTGCGACCACCCCTGTGCCAATATGGGGCAGGTGGAGGATCTGTCCATCTTCTGCAAGGACAACTTCATCATGCTGGACCCCACCCGCGCGGCCTCTCTGGACGACCGGGTGCTGCAGATGTGCCTGCGCCGCGGACTGAACCCCAACATCACCTACTCCCAGCTGATGGACGCAGTCATGGTCCAGGTGGCCAACGGCATGGGGATCTCTCTCGTGCCCGGCGTCAATTCCTATCTTGCCTTTACCCCCAATATCTCGCTTCTGCGCCTGCTGCCGGAGGAGGATACCTACAACGACATCATTGTGGCCTGGAAGAAGAGCAACCGCAGCCCTGCACTGCAGTGCTTTCTGGAGCATATCTTCCGCTGCTGCCCGGAGGAGCCGGAGACAGACTGAGCAGTGTCCGCACAATGGAAAAGAGCCCGCATTCCCGGTCCCAGACCGGGAATGCGGGCTCTTCTGTTTTGTTGGGAATGGGCAGACGGAGAAAGGCGGATCTCCGCTCAGCCGCGTGCCAGGCAGGCGGCGGTCCGGGCGGCCAGACGGGCGTTGTTGAACACCAGCTGGATGTTGGAGTCCAGGCTGTCGCCGCCGGTGAGCTCCTTTACCTTTGCCAGCAGGAAGGGAGTGGTGGCCTTGCCGTGGATACCCTGTTCCTTTGCCTGGCGGATGGCCTCGTCAATGGCGGTGTTGATGACCGAGGGATCCATGGAGTACTCCTCGGGGATGGGGTTGGTCACCAGCATGCCGCCCAGGCCGAGCTCACGCTGCACGGAGAACAGGGAGGCCAGCTCCTCGGGGGAGTCCACACGGTAGTCTACGCCGAAGCCGGACCTGCGGGTGTAGAAAGCGGGCAGCTCGTCCGTGCCGTAGCCCACCACGGGTACGCCATGGGTTTCCAGATACTCCAGGGTCAGCCCCAGGTCCAGGATGGACTTGGCC
>CAKUHW010000097.1 GCA_934659415.1 uncultured Oscillospiraceae bacterium | reverse complement strand
ATCTTCATCTTCCCCTACATCATGCCCCAGTGGACCCTGGCCGTGGTGTGGCAGAATCTGTTCAACTCCAACGCCGTCACCGGCACGTCCAACGGCCTGCTGGCGGCCACCCTGGGTGTCAATATGCCCCTGTGGTGGTGCAAGGGCCTGTTCCCCAGCCTGGTGGTGCTGGGTCTGCACTACGCCCCCTTCGCCTATATCCTCATCGGCGGCATTTTCCGCAACATGGACGCCAATCTGGAGGAGGCCGCCACCATCCTGGACACGCCCAAGTGGAAGATCATGTTCCGCGTCACGCTGCCCATGGTAAAGCCCGCCATTCTCTCCACCATCCTGCTGGTGTTCGGCTCCTCCATGGGCTCCTACCCGGTGCCCCACTACCTGGGGCTCACCACCCTGTCCACCAAGTACGTCTCCATGAACTCGAAGTACACCGGCGAGGCCAGCATTCTGGCCATTATCATGATGATCTTCGGCGTGGTCATCATGCTGATGAACCAGATGTCCCTGCGCTCCCGCAAGAACTATACCACGGTCACGGGCAAGTCTGGGCAGATCTCCAAGATCAATCTGGGCCGCGTGGGGCGGTACGTCATCGCCCTGGCACTGGTGATCGTCACCTTCTTTACCAGCATCTTCCCCATCGTGTCCTTCGCCTTTGAGACCTTCCTGCCCAACCCCGGCGACTACTCCTTCCTCTACACCGGCGATGCCAGCAACCTCACCACCAAGTGGTGGGTCACGGACGAGAACGTGTCGGAGAACGGAATGTACGGCCAGAAGGGCATTCTGCACAACGAGACCATCTGGCGGGCCTTCAAGGGCACCATCTGGGTCAGCGTGTGCTGCGCGCTCCTCGCCGGGTCCATCGGCACCCTCATAGGCTACGCCGTGGCCAAGAGCCGACGAAGTAAATGGGCCAACTATGTGAACAGCGTGGCCTTCCTGCCCTATCTGATGCCCTCCATCGCCGTGGGCGTGGCCTTCTTCCTGCTGTTCTCCAACGAGCACTTCAACCTGTTCAACACCTACACCCTGCTCATTATCACCGGTACCATCAAGTACATCCCCTTCGCCAGCCGCAGCTCCCTCAACTCCATGCTGCAGCTGTCCGGTGAGATCGAGGAGGCCGCCATCATCCAGGACATTCCCTGGATCAAGCGCATGACCCGCATCATCATCCCCATCCAGAAATCGTCCATCATCAGCGGCTACCTGCTGCCCTTCATGACCTGCCTGAGAGAGCTGTCCCTGTTCATGCTGCTGTGTACCCAGGGCTTCATCCTGTCCACCACGCTGGACTACTTTGATGAGATGGGCCTGTATGCCTTTTCCAGCGGCATCAACCTGATCCTCATCGTCACCATTCTGGTATGCAACGCTCTGGTCAACAAAGTCACCGGCGCCAGCCTGGACAAGGGAATTGGAGGTTAATTCATATGCCTGAGATCAAATTAGAGCACATCACCAAGCGCTGGGGCAAGTTCTACGGCGTGGACGATCTGGATCTGTTTATCGCCGACAACTCCTTCGTCACCCTGCTGGGCCCCTCCGGCTGCGGCAAGACCACCATCCTGCGCATGATCGCCGGCCTGGAGACCCCCACCAGCGGCCGCATCACCATCGGCGACCAGGTGGTGTTCGACAGCGCCCTGGGCATCAACGTCCCCGCCAACAAGCGGAAGGTGGGCTTCCTGTTCCAGAACTACGCCCTGTGGCCCAACATGACCGTGTACGACAACATTGCCTTTGGCCTGTCCAACCTGAAGGAGCCTCAGCCCAAGGTGGATTTTGAGGCGAAAAACGCCGCCCGCCTGGCAGACATCCTCGCAGATCCCGCCGAGGCCGGGCGCATCATCGCGGAGTGCCGGGACAAGAACGGCAAGCTGGACGAAAAGAAGGCCCAGGTCAAGCTGATCGACGCCTTTACCATCTCCGTCTACACCGCCAAAAAGCTGCTGGACCTCCACCCCGAGTCCGGCAGGGATCTCTCCGGGGAGATCGCCGCCCTGCGCGCCAAGGCAGAGGCCGGGCGCAAGGCCGCCCAGGCCGCCGGCGGCGAGCTGAACGACAAATTCGAGCTGGTGAAAAACGGCGCGGTGGTCACCGAGACGCGCAAGCTCACCCGGGAGGAGATCGACCTCACCGTGCGCCGGGTGGCCCGGGTGGTGAAGATCGGGATGTTTATGGAGCGCTACCCCGCCGAACTCTCCGGCGGCCAGCAGCAGCGGGTGGCCATCGCCCGCACTCTGGCCCCCGAGCCCTCCGTGCTGTTTATGGACGAACCCCTGTCCAACCTGGATGCCAAGCTCCGCCTGGAGATGCGCTACGAGCTGCAGCGCCTGCACGTGGAGACCGGCTCCACCTTCGTCTACGTCACCCACGATCAGATGGAGGCCATGACCCTGGCCACCCAGATCTGCCTGATCAGCAACGGCGTGCTCCAGCAGTACGAGGCGCCCCTGGATGTGTACAACGCCCCGGCCAATCTCTTCGCCGCGGACTTCGTGGGCAACCCCTCCATCAATTTTGTGGAGGCCAGAGGCTCCCAGCGCCCGGATGGGGCCGTGGAGCTCACCCTGCTGGGCGGGCGCAAGGCTCTGTTTACCCCCGGCAGGCCGCTGGACCTGCCCGGCTGGTTTGCCGAGCGTGACCGGCAGGACGCCGCCGCGGAGGCTGCCCACCGGGAGAAGGCCGCCCAGAAGGGCTATGTGGAAAAGGGCAACAAGGACGAGGTGTTCCGTTACCACATCGCCCGGGTGGAGGAGGACGACGACTCCCTCCGGGAGGAGCCCGTGCTCACCGACGAAGACCTGGTGCTGGGCATCCGGCCGGAATTTCTGGACATCGCCGATGCCGGCGGCCTGGAGGGCGAGATCTACGGCGCCATGCCCACAGGCATGGAGTCCACCATCAAGGTGCGCATCGGAGACTTCCTGCTCACCGGCGTGATCTTCGGCAGCTCTCTTTTCACCATCGGGACCAGGGTGCCGGTGACCATCTCGGGCGAAAACATCCTGCTCTTCGACCGTAAGAGCGGCCGCCGCATCGCCTCGGGCAGCCTGCACTTCTGAGATCCTATTCTCAAATCACAGCAACGATCAGAGCCCGGCAGGGAGCAAACCGCTCCCTGCCGGGCTCTGTTTACGAAGCTTACTCTTTCCCCGCCAGCGCGTCCGCCGCCAACAGCAGGTCCAGCCGGCTCACACGCCCCGGCCCCAGGCCGGCGGAGGCGCCGAAGCGCACCCGAAGCAGCTCGTCCAGCGCCTCGCCGGTGAGCGCGGCCGCCGGGTCCAGAGTGGGTCCGCCGGCAGTGCGCAGCAGTTCAAAGGCCCCGGCGCAGGGGTGTTCCCCCCGGGCGATGGGCTGCCCCTGGGCCGCCCGCTCCAGCACCCCTTCCCTGCCCCACAGCAGGGCCGCGGCATCCGCGGTGCAGGCAGGGCTGTCCGGGCGAAGGGTGTTGTCCCGGTATGCGGCGCAGAACCCCCGGGCCAGCAGCCGCCGGGCGGCCTCCGCCCCGGGCGCGCCGGGGCGCACATCGGCGCAGGGGCTCATATCCAGCAGCTCCGGCACAGTCACCACCCGGTAGCCGTACCGGTCCAGCAGCTCCAGCTGGGCCCCCAGTCCGTCTGCCACCGGAGTCCGCCGGGCCATATTGCAGCCGTCTTTCTGGAAAATGATCTGGCCGCACAGGGCGTCCGGGTCGGCCTCCAGCAGCGCCCGCATGGGCTCCACCATGGCCGCCACCTCCTGGGCGTAGCTGTCCAGCGGCATCCAGCCCGCCCCGTCCCAGGAGGCCGCCATATACTGATACCCCATGAGGGCGTAGGCATCGTAGCTGGAGAAGCCGTCCGCCATGGCGTCCACATAGTGGGGCGGGCGGCCCAGAGTCATGGTATAGCCGAAGTCCCGTTCCAGCAGCGTGTGCAGCCGGCGCAGGTCCGCCGCCGTATCCTCCAGCCCGGAGCGCACCGCCCGGCGGCCGTAGAGGATATTCTTCCTGCCGAAGAGAATGTGGGCGTAGGTATGGCTGGTGACGGCGTGGCCGCCGGCGAGCATTCTGCGGATCATCTCCGGGGCGTGGACCACACCCCCCTGATCGTCCCGGCCGATATCGGGATAATGGTCATACCGCACGCCGCCCCAGGCGGCCGTGCCTGCGCGTCCGGCCCGGTCCGGATAGTTTGCAGAGGTGTCCCCCACCACGTCGAAGGTGCCCCGGGCTCCGTGGGCCTCCAGCGTCTCGATCAGGTGCAGCGTCAGGGGGGCGCTCCCCGCCGCAGCCTGGGAGGGAGGCAGCAGGCAGGGACCGTCGTCAAAGGTCATGGCGCACACCCGCTCGCCCAGTGCCACCTGTTGGATGCGGCGCACCGGGTGGGGGTACACCGGGGCCGTCCGGCCGCCGGTGAGGGCCCGCTTGGCCCTGCGGCCCAGGGTGAGAAACGTGGTGGTAAGGTTCATAGGGTCCACTCCTTTGTCATAGTCAGCACGTCCCGCCGCCCCGTTCCTTCTTCCGGCGCAGCAGTCCCAGCCAGTAGGCCAGGGCGGGGGCGGGGTCCCGCCACTCGAACAGTCCGTCCCTTCCCCCCGGCTCCCTGGCCCGGCCTGTCTGCCCCGCCCGGGCGTAAGCCCGGGCCGCCAGACGGTCCACAGGGAAATAGCTCATGCGGCAAAGACGCACGCCGCGCTCCGGCGGCAGGGGACGGGCGCGGTCCGGATTGCCGCGGTCCCATGCCTCGGTGCACCAGGCCAGAGAAAAGCCGCTGGCGCACACCCGGGTCAGGGGGTAGGAGCCCCACACCCGGGGATTGACCTCCAGCAGGCGCGCCTGCCCCGCCCCGTCCTCCTTGAATTCAAACATGGCCACGCCGGTGTAACCGCAGGCGGCTGTCATGGCGGCCGCCATGGCGGTCAGGTCCGGCCGGTCCACAGCGTCGCAGCAGGCGGAGGGCCCGCCGGTGATGGGGTACTCCCGCACCCGCCGGTGGCACACGGCCCGCAGCACCTGCCCCTCCCGGGCCAGCACCGAGCAGCCAAATCCATTCCCGGGCAGATATTCCTGCACCAGCGGCGGCTCCCCCGCCAGGTCGGAAAAGCGCGCGTACGCCGCCGCCAGCTGCTCCGCAGTCTCCGCGCGCACATAGCGCAGGGCGGCCGTCAGCCCCAGGGCCTCGCCGCAGCGGGGCTTCACGATGCAGGGCAGGGGCACCCGGGCGAAGAAGTCCGTCTCCCCCTCCCCCGGCCGGAGAACATACTCCTCCGGCACGGGCACGCCGCAGCGCCCGGCCAGCGCGGCCGCCTGCTCCTTGTCGTTGAGCTGCG
>CAKUHW010000096.1 GCA_934659415.1 uncultured Oscillospiraceae bacterium | reverse complement strand
GGGCGGCATGGGGCTGCCCTTCTGAGCCGGGACGGGAAACAGAACAGACAAGAAAAGGCCGCCTGCGGAGCGATTCATGCTCCGCAGGCGGCCTTTTGGACGCTTCCATTACCCCTCCGTGGGGAAATACCCGTCAAACAGCATCCACACGTCGCCGTTGCGGCGGAAGCAGAGCTCGTTCAGGGTGCCGGTCCCCTGGGTGTTGGTGGTGCTCAGGGCGCCGAGAGCGCCGTCCTCCAGGGTGAGGGGATCGAAGGGCTCCTCCATGTACTTGTAGGGCGCGGTGTAGTAGGTCCCCTCCCAGGTGTTGAGATAGTAGGTGTCCGAAGAGCCGTCCGCCGCGCGCACCTGCACAAGGCGCCGGTTCCGCTCGACGCTTACGCTGCACAGCAGGGAGAGATCCGAACCCTGGAAGCCGGAGGCCCCCACACAGGCGTTCAGGTCCATGGCGAAGGTGATCCGCCGCTCGTTCAGGTCATAGCCGAACAGGCCGAAGCCCCCCTGGAAGATGATGTAGTCCTCATCGGCGTAGTTCAGGTAGCAGCCCATGCCCACCGGGGTGTCCGGCGTGATGGACCGGGGGGCCAGCCCGGAGATGGGCTGGGCGGGCAGAGAGAAGGGCTTCCACTGCCGGTCGCCCCGGATATAGGTCGTCCCCTCGATACGCCCGCCGGGAATGAGCTCGCCGAGAGGCTCCCTCCGGTCGTAGTCGATGTACTCCGTTCCCACCGGGGCGTCGGAGCTGAACTCCCATGTGCCGGCGGTCAGGTCGATGAAGCAGGGGTCGAACCCATGGCCGTAGTAGACCGCCAGCCTGGTCCCGTCGGGGTTGGCATATACTCCGGTTATCCCGGAGGAGCCCTGTATGCCGGGCATGGCGTCCGCGCCGTACAGCTTTTTAAAGTCCACGGAGAAGGTGATGGACTCCCGCTCCAGATCGTAGCCGAAGATGCCGAAGATGCCCCAGAAGATGATGCGGGTGTCGTCCTCATACACCAGGGGCAGGCCCACGCCCGCCTCGGCGGTGAGGTCCAGGTCGGTCACCGCCAGGTCGGCCAGTCTGCCCGAGGTGACGCCCGGCTCCCGGGTGTTGCCGTTGTCCAGCCACTCCTGTACGGCGCGGCACAGGACGCTGATGTCGGTGATCAGTCCGTCCGGCCCCGCCGTGACGGTGACGGCGGCCTCCGCCTCCAGGTCGGCGGACCGTCCCCAGCCGTGCTCGCCCAGGTCCCGTACGGTGACCCGGGCGCTGAAGCGGATCTCGCCGTTCTCCACGGTGTGGGCCGCGTTGTAGGTGGAGAGACTCACCTCTATGGGCCCGGCGATGGGCGCGCCGCTCTCATCAAACCAGTTCTCCCGCGCATCGGCGCTGCGCACCGTGCCGGTCCAGAACCGGCTCCCGTCGGTCAGGGTATACTGCCAGTTGTCGGCAAGGGTCAGCTTCGGCGCGGACCAGGGGGCCTTCCGCTCCAGCCAGACGCCGTCCTCCAGCTCCAGATAGCGGAAGGAGGCGTCGCCCCACGCCGCGGGGACGCTCATCAGCACCAGCACCTCGTCCCGGCCGTCCCCGTCCAGATCGGCGGCGGTCAGGCGGCAGTAGGTCTCGCTGAAGGCGCCGCCGCTCTCCATGCGGAGCACCTCCGCGCCGTCCACCAGGAGAGAGGCCCCGTTGCCGAGTCCGTCGAACCCGCCCAGGACAAGGCTCTCCGGCAGGCTGTCTCCGTTCACATCGCCGGTGGCTTTCAGGTGCTCCGGCGTCTCCGCCGCGCTGCTCTGCCCCGTCCACCAGGCGGTGCTTCCCACATAGGCGGAGGCGAGAGAGTAGTCCATCACCTGCCAGGAACCGGACGCCCCGTCGCAGTAGTACGAGACCGAGGGCATGACTCCGAAGTCGCGGACGATATTCCCCTGGATGTAGTAGGCGTTTTCCAGCTCCTCGCCGTTCAGGATGAAGTATTTTTCGTAGCTCTCTGGCGCGGAGAGCAGATCGGCGTAGAGCGCATAGAAGGCGGGGTTCTCCTGGTTCCAGGTGCACTCGTAGTTGGACACGGGGAAAATATCCCCCATCTGCCACATGGGCTCCAGCGGCTGGGTCCCGGCGTAGGTGGAGAAGTACAGCGTCTCCAGATGATCCTGATCCATAGTCCAGATCAGGTCCGTCCGCCCATCCGGCAGGTACAGCCGGTACACCCCCAGACCGCCCTCCGCCAGCCCGGCCCGGAAGTAGGTGACCTTTCCGTCACCCACCCACAAACAGTCGTTATACAGGCCGAGACCGCCGGTGGCGTCGGTAAACAGGGTCTCCCGGGTCTGGCCGTGGTAGTCGATGCGGATGAGCTCCGTGCCGTTCAGCACACCGTAGATCCAGTCGGGCCGGCGCAGCAGCGGCTGGAAGCCGGGCAGCTCGGCCACGGTCCACAGCAGCTCGCCGGTCTGCGCGGCGTATACCCCCAGCACGCCGTCCACGCAGTCCACGCTGTAGCCGTCCAGAGTGGTCCCGCCGGTGATGGCGGAGTCGGTCTCTTCGAAGCCGTAGGGGATGACCACCTGGGAGAAGTAATCCTTATAGGAGGGTGCGCTCTCCTGGGGCACATCCCAGGGGAGGTCCGCTGTCTGGGGCTTTTTGCCCACGGGATCGGTGAGCAGGCACAGGGCCGCAGCTGCGGCGGCCAGCACCGCTGCGAGAATCACCCAGAAGGCGGGCTTTTTGTAGTTCAGCACCGTTTTGATCCGGCCCTTTGCGTCCCCCTCGCCGAAGGCCAGAGGGCAGGGGGCGGGGATACGGCGGCCGGTGGCCAGACTGAGCAGGGCGGAGGAGTAGTCTGCCCGGGCCTCCTCGCCGAACCGGCGGAGGACAGCCTGGTCGCAGGCGGCCTCCATGTCCGCCGCCATGAGGAGGAAGGCTGCCCAGACCATGGGATTGAACCAGTGCAGGGAGAGGGCGATCCAGCACAGGGGTTTCACCAGCCAGTCCCCCCGGCGGATGTGGGCGCGCTCGTGGGCCAGGACGAAGGCCCGCTCCTGCCCGGCCAGCCCGGTGGGGAGATAGATCCGCGGCCTGCCCACCCCCAGCAGGAAGGGAGAGCGGAGGGCGGGATGCTCCCACACGCCGGGCTCGGTACGCACGGCGTCATACACCCGGCGGCGCAGCCGTATATAGGAGAACAGGGCGTAGCCCAGCATGGCCGCGGCCCCCAGCAGCCACACGGCGGCGAGCGCCGCCCGCCAGGGGAAGGCGGCGGAGGCGGGGGCGGGGTCAGCCGGTGTGTCAGCCGCCGTGCCGGGCACGGGCTCGGCAGAGGGGGCGGAGGGAGCGGCGGAAGCGGCCGGGGCCGGGTAGTCCCCCGTCACGGGAGTGAGGACCCCGGAGGACGCCGGAGAGGGGTCGGCCGGAGCCGCAGAGGGGGCAGGATCGGAGCTGCCCGGCTCCCCGCCGGAGAACTCCAGCTCCGCCACTGCCGGCGGCACGGCGGACAGAGGACTGTGCAGGCTTACGGGGAGGAGCAGCCGGGCGAACACCACCAGCCACAGCAGGGCGCACACCCACCGGGGGGCGCGCCGGCGCAGGAACAGGCGCAGCAGAAAGATCACCCCGGCCGCCCAGGCGGCGGTGACGCTCATCCCCAGCAGGGGGGTGAGCCAGCGGCTCAGACCATTCAGAAATTCAGCCATGTCCATTCTCCTTCCGATGCCGGTCGATCAGCTGCTTCAGCTCCTCCGCCTCCCGCTCGCTGATGGTGTGGCCGCCCATAAAGGCGGAGAGAAAGGCGGGCAGAGAGCCGCCGAAGGTGCGGTCGATGAGATGCTCGCTCTCATACCGCTGGACCTGCTCCCGGGATACCAGGGAGGATACCACCGCGTTCTCGCTGCGCAGCACCCCCCGGTCGGTGAGCTTTTTCAGCACGGTGTACACCGTGGACTTCTTCCACCCCAGCTCCTCCCGGCACAGCTCCACCAGCGTGCCGGAGGACACCGGCTCGTGGTCCCATACGATGCAGGCGAAACGGTATTCGCCCTCGGCCAGCTTTGCTTGCTCCATACGGATCACCTCCAGGGTCTATCAAGATAGACCGATCTTGCCATGAGTCTATCATGATAGACCCCGCCTTGTCAAGCCCCTTTCCGCAAAAATCATTTTTTGCGGGGGAGATCGCTTCCTGTTGCATTTCGCCGCTTTATCGTGTAAAATAAGGGCAGACGCTCTGAGAGAGGAGAATGTATATGAATTATGACCGTGCGCAGCTCAAGGCGGAGGTCAGGCAAGCCGCGAAGGTCACCACGCCCCGCCCCATGTGGATCACCCTGCTGTACAGCGTTATCGTAGGCGTGGGCTCCTGGCTGCTGAGCCTCATCGTCCGGGCGGTCAGCGGCACCGCGTCCCTGAACGGGCAGCTGGCCAGCAACTTCGGCCGCCTGCTGGAGAGCGGCTACGACCCCCAGGAGGCTCTGGGAGAGCTGCTGTATGCTTACGGCGGCCAGCTGGGCAGTCTGATCGCCGCGGTGTGCGTGTCCGGACTGCTTCTGTCCGTGCTCACTGCCCTCTGGACCGGCCTGATGGGCGTGGGCTATCAGAACTACTGCCGCCAGGTGATCCATCTGGACCAGCCGAAGATGGGGGTCATCTTCAGCGGCTTCCCCATGATCGGCAAGGCCGTGCTCACCCGGTTCCTGGTGTGGGTGTTCACCGCCCTCTGGACGCTGCTGTTCGGTGCCTGCTTTGCGGTGGTGATCATTGTCGCCATGCTCTTTGTCCAGAAGGCCGCCGCGGTGACGGTCATCCTGATCCTTCTGGGCTATATCGCCTTCCTGCTCATGGAATTCTGGGTGACACTGCGCTACGCCCTGGTGAACTACGCCATGCTGGACACCGGCTGCTACGGGCTGGACGCCCTCACCGCCAGCAAGACCCTGATGAAGGGCAATAAGGGCAAGCTGTTCGTGCTCTACCTCTCTTTTATTGGCTGGTATCTGCTGGAGATCGCCATTCTGGCGGTGGCCGGCGGCATCAGCGCCGTCCTCGTGGCGGGTGCGGCGGGGAATATCGTCTCCCGCGCGGTGTCCTACGGCGCGCTGGCCGGCATCATGGGCGGGATCTTCATCGTGTGGGCTCTGGCCGGCGTGGGCGTGCTGCTGCTGAATATCTGGCTGCAGCCCTATGTCACCGGCTGCGTGGCCAAGTTCTACTATGTGCTCAAGGGGGAGCAGGGCCCGGAAGCCGTTCAGCCGGATGTTTTGATGTAAAATCAGAGAGGCGGTGAGCGCGTGCCGCTCGCCGCCTTTGCTTTGGAAAGGACTGAGACCTGTGGATAAAATTCAGATGAAGACGCCCCTGGTGGAGATGGACGGG
>CAKUHW010000095.1 GCA_934659415.1 uncultured Oscillospiraceae bacterium | reverse complement strand
GCTGGAGGGTTAACAAAAAAGGAGGGCGCGGCGGAGCATTCCGCCGCGCCCTATTCTCAAAACATTCGTTTCCGGCGTATCCGGAGGAAAGCGAGGTCTCATTTATGAAAGAGAACAAGCTCACCGGGCAGGACGCGCAGCCCGTCAGGATCCACCGCTGGAACGATGGGGAATGGGGCGGCGCCGATGACGTGATCGCCGAGGAGGTCTTCATCCGGGTGCTCATCAACGGCACGGTGTACGGCTCGCTGGTGTGCTCCCCCTGGGAGCTGGAGGAGCTGGTGGCCGGCTACCTCTGCAGCGACGGCGTCATCTCCTCCCGGAGGGACCTGCTGGAGCTGCGGGTGGAGGGCAGCGACGTGCTGGTGACCCTGGCCGCCCCCGTAGGCCAGCGCCGGGGCCGCAGAGAGCTGCCGGAGCGCGTCACCCCCCTGCCCCGGCCCCTGGTGGCGGAGGATGTGCTCCGCCTGGCCTCCAGCCTGGAAAACGGCTCCCACCTCTTCCACCGCACCGGCGGGGTGCACAACGCCGCCCTCTCCGACGGGAAGGAGATCCTCACCAACTGCGAGGATGTGGGCCGGCACAACGCCTTCGACCGGCTCATCGGCCGCTGCCTGCTGCAGGGCATTCCCATGGCCGGGCGGGTCATCGTCTTCTCCGGCCGGGTGCCCGACGAGATCATCCGCAAGGTGGTGTGCACCGGCTGTGGGGCCATCATCTCCGTGTCCGCCCCCACCTCGCTGGCGGTACGCACCGCCCGGAGCGCGGGGGTGCTGCTGGTGGGCTTTGCCCGGGGCAGGCGCTTCAACGTATACTCCCACCCCGAATTCATCAAACCCTGAGGAGGTATCCCCATGTCTGAGCGCGACGCCCCGGCCCGGCTGGAGGCCGCCCTGCTGCGCCTGATGGAGCGGCGGCCCTTTTCCTCCGTCACCGTGGCCGACCTTATCCGGGAGGCCGGTGTGAACCGCTCCACCTTCTACTACCACTACTGCGACAAGTACGCCCTGCGCCAGTCCATTCTGGAGCGGCTGCTGGGGCGGCTGCGGTGCAGCGTGCCCCTGCAGCAGGGGTGCTTTCAGCCCCCCCAGGCCCCGGACATCGCGCGCACCGTGGCCCAGCTCCACGCCCAGAAGGAGCTCTTTCTCCGCCTGATCTCCCCCAACTGGGAGCTGGACACCCTGGCCCTGGCCCGCAGCTGCTTCAACGGCCTGGCTCTGGAGTGGGCAAAGGCCCAGCCGGACCCGGGGTACGACCCGGCCCTCTTCGCCGATCTGTACGCCGCCAGCGCCCTGGCCACCGTCATGTGGTCCCTCCAGGGGGACGTGTCCGCGGAGGACACCGCCGCCATGATCTCCGACCACCTGCGGCGGGGCTTCTTCCGGGCCTTTACGGAACCGTCGGCAGCACAGTAGGGAGAGAGCTTGTTTTTTGACGGCCTGCGGCCGCCCTGGGGACAGGGCGGCTTTCCTTTTGGGCGGCCGCGGGCTGTATCCCGACACCTGTCTGAAATCTGTCGGTTGTGTTCCGCTCCGCCCCCGGCTATACTGGACTTATCAGCCCTACGGGCACAACGGAAAAGGAGATGTCACCATGAGCGAAAACAGAGTATGCAGGGCATTGGGAATCGAGAAGCCGGTCGTCCAGGGCGCCATGGCCTGGGCCTCCACCGCCTCTCTGGCGGCGGCCGTCAGCGAGGCGGGCGGTCTGGGCGTGCTGGGCGTGGGCTTTGCCCCTGTGGAGTTCATCGCGCACCAGATCGAGGCGACCAGAGCCCTGACCGGCAAGCCTTACGCCATCAACGTATTCATTGAGAAGGAGGAGCTGCTGGCCCGGGTGACCGAGGTCGCCGTGGCCGGCAAGGTCCCGGTGATCTACGCCGACACCATCGTGGGCCTGGACCCCGCCCTCACCCAGCGCTATGTGAAGATCTGGCATGACCACGGCATGAAGGTGGTCATCAAGGCCAGCATTCTGAACGACGCCGTCATCGCCGACCAGGCGGGGGCGGACGCGGTGATCATCAAGGGCTGGGAGGCCGGCGGCCATGTGACCTACGAGACCACCATGACCCTGGTGCCCCTGGCGGCGGAGAAGCTCCCCTGCCCGGTGATCGCCGGCGGCGGCGTCATCGACGGCCGGGGCGTGGTGGCCGCCTTCGCCCTGGGCGCAGAGGGTGTGGAGATGGGCAGCGCCTTCCTGGTGAGCGAGGAGTGCGACGTACATCCCAACGTGAAGCAGGCCATTCTGGCCGCCGGGGATATGTCCACGGTGGTCACCGGCGCGTCCACGGACGAGCCCTGCCGCCAGCTCATCAACCCCCTCAGCGAAAAGCTGTGCGCCGTGGAGGCGGAGCACCCCAAGGCGGAGGCCGCCGCGCTGGTGCGGGAGATGTCCGCCAGCTCCCTGCGCCTGGCCATGGCCGAGGGCGATATGGTGGACGGCGCGGTGATGGTGGGCCAGTGCGCCTCCCGGCTGCACGCCGTGCGCCCCGCCGCGGACATCCTCAACGGCGCGCTGGAGGAGGCCAAGACCATCCTGGCCGGTCTGCGCCTGTGAGAGGAGGGTCGGCCTGTGGCGGATGAACGCTGGTTTTCCGTGGAATATCTGGGCGCGCTGGCCCTGGTCACCTATACCCGCCCGCCCATCAATATGCTGAGCTTCCGGGCTCTGGGGCAGCTGGAGGAGCTGCTGCGGGAGCTGGCCGGCCGGGAGGAGCTGAGCGTAGTGGCTCTCACCGGGGGCGTACCCGGCTACTTCGCCGCCCACGCGGACGTGGCGGACGTGATGCGCATGGAGAACGGCCAGCCCCCCGAGGGGGACCCGGACGCCTGGGACCGGGTGAACGAGCTGCTGGGCTCCATGCCCCAGCTCACCGTGGCCGCCGTAAACGGGCAGGCATGGGGCGGCGGGTGTGAGACCGCTCTGGCCTGCGACCTGCTGGTGCTCTCCCAGGGGGGCCATCTGCGGCTGCTGGAGGTGTCCAAGGGGGTCATCCCCGGGGCCGGCGGCACCCAGCGCCTGCCCCGGCGCATCGGCGTGCCCCGGGCCCTGCAGATGCTTCTTTCCGGCCGGGTGGTCCGGGGGGAGGAGGCCCTCAGCTGGGGCCTGGCGGACGCACTGCTGCCGGAGGAAAACTTCCGGGAGGCCCTGCTGGACTGGCTCGCCCCCATCCTGGCCCAGCCTGTCCATGCCGCCCGGGCCGCCAAGGAGGCGGTGACCAGGGGCAGCAGGCTGTCTCTGGAGGAGGGGCTCCGGCTGGAGAAGGATCTGTTCGCCCGTCTGGTGTGCTGCGACGCCACAAAGGCCCTGGGCGAAAAGACGGTGGAAACCCTATGAGCGCCGGAGTATTCGACCTGCGCCGGGCGGGCCCTCTCTCCGCCCTGGTGAGTCTGGCTCCCGACCAGCCCTATCTCCGGGACCACGATGTGGGCACGCCGCTGCTGGGCACGGTCATGTCCCTGGAGGCCATGGCGGAGACCGCCCTGCTCCTCACAGGCCGCCGCCCCCTGCGGCTGTGGGAGATCGCCGCCGGAGAGGACTGCCTGGTGAGCGCCCCCGGGACCCTGCGGTGCGTGCTGGAGGAGGCGGGCGGCGTGATGCGCGCCTCCCTGCTGGACGGCAGCGCCGCGGTGTTCTCCTGCCTGATGAGCTTTGATGCCCCCCCGGCGCCGGCGCCGGCGCTGCCGGAGGGGGAGAGCGGCCCCGAGGTCGGGGCAGAGCAGGTATACCGCTGCTTTTTCCACGGTCCCGCCTTCCGGGTGATCGCCTCGGCCCGCACCGTCGGGGCGGCACTCGCCGCCCGGATGAACACCGCTCTGCCCGCCCTGCGCACCGACCGGCTGTGCGAGGAGGTGCTGCCGGTGCGGGCGGTGGAGTTCTGCCTGCAGTCCTCCGGGCTGCTGGACGCCGCCTTCCGCCGGTATATGTCCGTGCCCCGGTCCGTGGGCTGTGTGGAGCTGTACCGGCCGATCCGGTCCGGCCTGGCGCTGGAAAGCCGGGCCTGCTTCACCGAGGCGGGCAACGACATCGTCGCCTTCGATCCCGCCGGGGCCCCCCTGCTGGCCGTGCGGGACTACCGCACCAAGCCCATGCCCTACGGCGCCCCCGGCTTTGACCAGCTGTGCGCCGCCCTGCGGCCCGGGGAAGGCTGAGGAGCAGCTGCACTCCGCCCTGTCCTGCCGGAGGATCCTTACCGGGCTTGGCACAAAGCCTTTCGGCCCGAAAAATCTCAAGGACATCTTTTGACGAACGAAACCCCCGGTCCGGCGAGCTGCCGGACCGGGGGTCCTGTTTTATCTTCTTAAGATTTCCCGCGCATTTTCGCCTTCATGCGCTGCTCGTGGTTGAGGATGCGCTTGCGCAGGCGCAGAGTCTTGGGGGTGACCTCCAGCAGCTCGTCGTCCGCCAGGAACTCCAGGCACTGCTCCAGGCTGAGGGTACGGGGGGTGACCAGGCGCAGAGCCTCGTCGGAGCCGGCAGCCCGCATGTTGGTCAACTGCTTGCGCTTACACACATTGACGGTGATGTCCTCCATCTTGGGGCACACACCCACCACCATGCCCTCGTACACAGGCACGCCGGGGCCGATGAACAGCGCGCCCCGCTCCTGGGCGGCAAACAGGCCGTAGGCCACGGACTCCCCCGTCTCGTGGGCCACCAGAGAGCCGGTGTTCCGGCGGGTGACCTCCCCCTTGAAGGGGGCGTACTTTTCGAACACGGAGGCCATGATACCCTCGCCCTTGGTGTCCGTGAGGAACTCATTGCGGTAGCCGAACAGGCCCCGGGAGGGCACCAGGAACTCCAGCTTGGTGCGGCTGCCCATGGGGGTCATGGCCACGAACTCGCCCTTGCGGGAGCCCAGCTTCTCCATCACCGCGCCCACGCAGTCGCCGGGCACGTCGGCCACCAGCCGCTCTATGGGCTCGCAGCGGACGCCGTCGATGGTCTGGTAGAGCACCCGGGGGGGAGAGACCTGGAACTCATAGCCCTCCCGGCGCATGGTCTCGATGAGGATGGACAGGGACATCTCCCCCCGGCCCGCCACGTTGAAGGCATCCGTGCTGTCCGGCACCTCCGTGACCCGCAGGGACACGTCCTTCAGGGTCTCCCGGAACAGCCGGTCGCGGATCTGGCGGGAGGTGACGAACTTGCCCTCCCGGCCGGCAAAGGGAGAGTCGTTCACGGAGAAGGTCATCTCCAGGGTGGGGGCGGAGATCTTCACAAACTCGATGGGCTCCACCGCGGCGGGGGCGCAGATGGTGTCGCCGATGGTGATATCACCGATGCCGCTCATGGCGATGATCTCCCCCGCGCCCGCCTCAGCCACCGGTACCCGGGCCAGGCCGTCAAAGG
>CAKUHW010000094.1 GCA_934659415.1 uncultured Oscillospiraceae bacterium | reverse complement strand
GGAGACCGTAGCGCAGAATCTCCTTCAAGGTATTCCAGTGGAAACGGATGCGGCGCAGCTCCACCGTGTAAATATGACCCTTTTCAAACAGGTGGATGCAGCACAGTACCACACTGGCCGCCTGGGAGAGCACTGTGGCCACGGCGGCGGACCACACGCCCCAGCGGAACACGCCCACAAAGAGAACGTCCAGCACGATGTTGAGCAGGGAGGAGAAAATCAGATACCACAGCGGGCGGCGGCTGTCGCCCACGGCGTTCATAATGCTGCGGCAGGTGTTGTACATGATCATGGCGACGGCGCCCAGGAAGTAGTAACGGAAGTACTCAATGGCTTGAGGAAGCACATCGGGGTCTGTTTTCATCCATACCAGAAAAGTGGGGGTAAAGATGACGCCCACTACCGTCAGCAGCAGGCCCGCTGAGAGGCCGAAGGCCATATTGGTGTGGATGGCCAGGGATACCTTCTCCGGGTCTCCCGCGCCGAAATCACGGGAGATAATGACGCTGGCGCCCAGCGAGGTGCCCATGAAGAAGCTGATCATCAAAAAGATCAGCGTGCCGGAGGAGCTGACAGCGGCCAGGGCGTCCGTCCCCAGAAATTTACCGACAATGAAGGAATCGGCGGTATTGTAGAGCTGCTGGAAAATCTGGCTGAGCAGAATGGGCAGTGCAAAGCCGACAATATGGGAATAGGGGCTGCCGGAGGTCATGTCCCGGACGGCTTCACTCTGCGTGCGTCCCGAGCGTAAAGTCATAGGTCGTGTTCGTCGCCTTTCTGGAAAGTTGAAATATGACTGATATCATACTATTGTTTGGCTGAAAAAGCAAGCCCCGGCCGCAGGGAGGACCGGGGAGAACGGGGCCCGCCTTCAGATAAAAAGGCGGGCCCCATTTCCGTTACTTTACCCGAATGGTGATCAGCAGCTCGCCGGCCTTGACGCTGGCACCGTCCCTGACCAGGACCTGCTCCACAACGCCTGCCATGCGGGCCACCACAGAGGTCTCCATTTTCATGGCCTCGATCACGGCAAGCACCTGGTTTTCCTCCACGGCGTCGCCGGGCTTTACGTTCACCTTGGATACCATGCCGGGGATAGAGGAGCCGACCTGGCTCTTATCCTCCGGATCGGCCATGACTACAGTGTGTCCCTTCACCTGGGCGCTCTTGTCCGGCACGGCTACCTCGCGGCGCATTCCGTTCAGCTCAAAGTTCACGGTACGCGTGCCGTCGTCGTTCTGGTCGCCCAGACCGAGATATTTGATGACCAGCGTTTTGCCGTCCTCAATGTTGATCTTATTGCTCTCGCCAAGCGCCATGCCGTTGAAGAACACATGGCTGCCCATGCGCATGATGTAGCCGTACTCCTTCCGGTGCTTCCGGTAGTCCTGATATACCTTGGGGAACAGGCAGTAGGACAGCATGGCCCGGCGGTTGATGAGGTCGTCCCCCATAAAGGCGGCCATTTCTCTGCGTATCTGCTCAAAGTCGACCGGCTCAAGCAGCTCGCCGGGCCGGCAGGTGATGGCCGGCTCCCCCTTGAGGACGATCTCCTGGAGACCCTTCGGCTGGAAGCCCCAGGCGGGCTGCCCCATCATGCCCTTAAAGTAGGACACAACAGAGTCCGGGAAGGACAGGTGCTTTCCCTTTTCAAGAATGTTCTCGGGGGTCAGATCGTTCTGCACCATGAAGATCGCCAGGTCGCCCACCATCTTGGAGGAGGGAGTGACCTTTACAATGTCGCCCAGCATCTCGTTGACGGTGCGGTACATCTCCTTGACCTCGTCAAAGCGGGGACCAAGGCCCAGGGAGACCACCTGGGGATAGAGGTTGGTGTACTGGCCGCCGGGAATTTCATAGCGGTAAATGTCAGTTGTGGGGCTTAGAAGACCTTCATCAAAGCTCCGGTAGCGCAGGCGCACGTCTGCCCAGTAGTTATCCAGCCGCTGGACCTCCCGCAGATCCAGCCCGGTATCCCGCTTTTGGCCCTCCAGTGCGGCCACCACAGCGGACAGAGAGGGCTGACTGGTGAGAGAGGACAGGGAGGCTGTGGCGCAGTCCACAATGTCCACCCCTGCCTCGGCGGCCATGAGGTATGCGGCCACCTGGTTGCCGGTGGTGTCGTGGGTGTGCAGGTGGATGGGCAGACCGACCTCCTGCTTGAGGGCGGTGACCAGCTTTTTCGCGGCGTAGGGCTTCAGCAGACCGGACATATCCTTGATGCACAGGGTGTGGGCACCCCGGCGCTCCAGCTCCCTGGCCATATCCACATAGTACTTCAGAGTATATTTGTCCCGCTTTGGATCGAGAATGTCGCCGGTATAGCACATGGTGGCCTCCAGCAGTTTGCCCTGATTGAGCACCTCGTCCATGGCGACTTCCATGCCGGGCAGCCAGTTGAGGGAGTCAAATACACGGAAGATGTCGATGCCGGACTTGGCCGCCTCCCGGATGAATTCCCGCACCAGATTGTCCGGGAAGTTGGCGTATCCCACCATGTTGGAGCCGCGCAGAAGCATCTGGAAGGGGATGTTCGGGATCTCTTTGCGCAGCAGGTCCAGCCGCTCCCAGGGAGACTCATGCAGGAAACGGTACGCGGTGTCAAAGGTTGCCCCGCCCCACATCTCCAGAGAGAAGCAGTCATTCAGAATTTCTGCCACGCCTGCGGCGCCCTTGACCAGGTCCCGGGTGCGCATGCGGGTGGACAGCAGGGACTGATGGGCGTCGCGCATGGTGGTGTCGGTGATCAGCAGCTTATCCTGCTCCAGCACCCAGCGCTTGACCGCCTCGGGGCCCTTGGCGTCCAGCAGCTGCTTCAGTCCGTGAAGGGGCTTGCCCGTGGGGACGGGGAAGCGGGGCGTGTCGTACTGGCGGCGCTCTGTGTCGGGATTATCCACCTGAATTTGGGCGATATATTTCAGCACCTTGGTGGCGCGGTCACGTCCGGCTTCAATGTCAAACAGCTCCGGCGTGTCGTCAATGAATTTGGTGTGACAGGTGCCCGCGTGGAAGGCAGGGTGGGTCAGAATGTTGGTGACGAAGGGAATATTGGTTTTTACGCCGCGGATGTGCTCCTCGTTGATGGCGCGTACCGCCCGGCGGCAGACGCCCTCAAAGGTGTTGTCCCAGCAGGTGACCTTTACCAGCAGCGAGTCGTAGTAGGGGGAGATCACGGTGCCGGCAGCGGCGTTGCCGCCGTCCAGCCGGACGCCGAAGCCGCCGCCGGAGCGATAGGCCGTGATGCGGCCGGTATCCGGGGCGAAGTTGTTGGCGGGATCCTCTGTGGTCACCCGGCACTGGACGGCGTAGCCGTCGATATGCAGGTCATCCTGGCTGTTCAGTCCGATGCGCGGGTCGGAGAGAGGACAGCCCTCTGCGACCAAAATCTGGGCGCGCACCAGGTCGATCCCGGTGACCATTTCCGTTACTGTGTGCTCCACCTGGATGCGGGGGTTCATTTCGATAAAGTAATGGCGGCCGGTGGACTGATCCACCAGAAATTCCACTGTGCCGGCGTTGACATATCCCACGTGCCTGGCGATCTTCACGGCGTCGGCCCGCAGCGCCTCTACGGTGGCTGCGGGGACCGACCAGGCGGGGGCGTATTCCACAACTTTCTGGTAGCGCCGCTGCAGGGAGCAGTCCCGTTCCCCCAGGTGCATCACGCTGCCATGCTCGTCGGCCAGGATCTGGACCTCAATGTGCTTGGGCTGCACCAGAAATTTTTCGATAAAGATATCCTCGTTTCCAAAGGCTTTCCGCGCCTCATTCTTCACCAGCGCAAACTCGCGCCGGACATCCTCCACGCTGTCGCAGCGGCGCATGCCGCGCCCGCCGCCGCCGGCAGCGGCCTTCAGAATGATGGGGAAGCCGTACTCCAGCGCCTTGGACACAGCCTCGTCCGCATCCTTCAGCGGCGTTGTGGACCCGGGGATAATGGGGACGCCGCAGGCGATAGCAGTGGCTTTCGCAGCAAGCTTGTCGCCCATCTGGGCCAGAACATGGGAGGGGGGGCCGATGAATTTGATGCCGCTCTCCTCACAGGCCCGCGCAAATTCCGCATTTTCCGACAGGAAGCCGTAGCCGGGGTGGATGGCGCTCACACCGCGGCGGCGGGCCAGATCGATGATCGTGGGGATATCCAGATAGGCACCCAGAGGCGACTTGTTCTCGCCGATGAGATAGGCCTCGTCCGCCTTGGTGCGAAACAGGCTGTTGGTATCCTCGTTGGAGTACATGGCCACCGTATGCAGTCCCAGGTCATAGCAGGCCCGGAAGATACGGATGGCGATCTCCCCGCGGTTGGCGGCGAGGACTTTTGAAAATTCAACTGCCAAAGCAAGATCCTCCTTAAATTATGCATTTCATGCCGTTTTTTCACGTTCTCCGGAAGAATCATTCACAATTATTCACTATGATTATAGTGTCGGCAGCAGAACAATGCAATGGGCGATGGCCGCGACAGGACAAAATCGGCGTTCGGGCCATGAAATCGTTTCCTTTTTTCACTTTTTTGTGTTAAAAGACGAAGAAGCGGCGGTGCGTGGCCGCAGCCTCTTGGCATGGAGAAGAAAAGATGCTATACTTCAAAAAGGCAGAAGGGAGGGGACGGTATGCCGCTGAACAGCGAGACAAGACTGACAGATCTGCCGGGTATCGGTCCTACCCGGGGCAGAAAGCTGGCGGGCCTGGGCCTGACCCGGCTGGGAGATCTTGTGACATACTACCCGGCCCGCTATGAGGATCGCCGCAGGGTATATACTGTGGAACGTGCGCCGACGGATGCCCCCTGCTGTGTGGCCGCCATGGTGGCCCAGACGCCGACTCTGTCCCATGTGCGCCGCGGGCTTGATCTGGTCAAGACCCACGCGGTGGACGAGACGGGGACCGTATATCTTACCTTTTTCAATCAGCCATATCTGAAAGACGTGCTGCGGCCCGGCGAGACCTATGTTTTTTATGGCAGGGTGGAGGTCATGGGCCGGCGCAGGTCCATGACCAATCCGGTGTTTGAAAGGGCGGGAGTGAGAAAGATCACCGGGTGCATCCTTCCCATCTATCCCCTGACAGCCGGTGTGGGCGGCGGCCTGATGCTCTCTCTGGAGCGTACCGCGGCGGAGCACTGCCTTACGGACCTGGAAGATCCGCTGCCAGGAGAGCTGCGGCGGGCCCACCGTCTGTGCGGCTTGGAATATGCCCTGCGGAATATTCACTTTCCGGACGAGTGGGAGAGCTTGGAGACCGCCCGCCGCAGGCTGATCTTTGAGGAACTGCTGGTGCTGACCTGTGGAATGGCCCTGCTGAAGGACCGGCGGAGCCAGGGCACCGGAGCGGTGCTGCGGGCCGACCCGGCGCA
>CAKUHW010000093.1 GCA_934659415.1 uncultured Oscillospiraceae bacterium | reverse complement strand
GTATACCACAACTTTTCCGAAAAATGAAGTAAATCTTTAACTAACAACGCTATTGCATTTTGCGTTGCTGTAAACAATAGAAATATCTACTACCTCTTCCCAAAACGCAAAAGACACAGAGTCTACCTCGACTCTGTGCCTTTTAGATTCAGCAATATGTTTCTTTTGCTGCGCGCTTCTTTTGTTTCAATACAAGCCAGAATACCAGAAACAGCAGCAGCTGAACCGTTGTTGCACAAGGGGTTCCCATACCTACGGCAAAGAGAGAGATACCAGAGATCTTACTGACCGTCAGCACGTAAGGAACGCGCACCAACACCGCTCCTACCAAGCCCTGAATCATCACAAACATGGTCTTTCCGCAGCCGTCAAAGTATCCGATCAGGCAGAACAAAACAGAAGCCAGCACAAAATCGATTGCGTAGGATTTCAGGTAGTCGTGGGCAGCGGCAACCACTGCAGCATCGGAGTCAAAAATACCGGCCAGCAGGTCGCCGCGGAAAAACGTAAATAAACCAATGATAACGCAGATACCGATGGAAGTGATCATCGCATATACGGTCGCTTTCTTTGCCCGCTCTGGCTTCTGTGCGCCCATATTCTGTGCCACAAATGCGGCCACGGCTTGCATAAAGCCCATAGGGATCACGGAAATAAAGGCGCACACTTTTTCGCCCACTCCGACGCCGGCGGAGGCCACCAGACTGATACCATTCACTGCAGTCTGCACCACAACAAAGGAAATGCCCACCAGCAGTTCCTGCAGGCCCAGAGGCGCGCCGACCCGCAGTTCCTGTCCAATCAGTTCCTTCTTTGGCCAATGAAGTTCAAAGGGGAGTTCTTTTCTCGCAATGATAGCCACTGAAATGGCAACGCTCAATGCCTGAGAGATCACCGTGGCCAGCGCCGCGCCGGCGGCGCCCATCCGGAGTACCGGAACGAATACCAGATCCCCGACGATGTTCAGTACGCAAGCGATGCCCACTGCCATCAGAGGCGTCCTGGAATCTCCAATCCCCCGGAATATGGCGCCAAGCAGGTTATAGGCTACGATAAATACCGTACCAATGCCACAAATGCGGATATACTGCACCGTTTGCGTGAACGCCTCCTCCGGAGCATCCATCAGAGCCGCCACCAGCCCGGGAAACAGCGCCACGGCAAGCGACACAACCACGGCGATCACGGCAAAGATCAGAATACCCGCAGTGACGGCACGGCCGGCATCACCCCGCTTCCCTTCGCCGATTTTCTGCCCGACCAGAACAGTCACACCGGTAGACAGGCTGGTAACGACCATCGTGATCATCTGCATAAAGATGCTTCCGCTGGCTACGCCGGACACATCCGCGGTTTCGGCGAATCGCCCTACCACGAACAGATCTACCCCGCCGTATAATGACTGCAGCAGCATTGCTGCCAGTATAGGCAGGACAAAACGGATCAGAGATTTATAGATCGGGCCTTCTGTCAGGTTTCTTGTGTTTTCCATGATTGATTCTCTCTTTCTGCGGGAATTCTGGGTACGCCAAAAGGCAGCAGCTGAGAAAGCTGCTGCCTTCCGGCAACATTAGAGGAGGTAAAGTATATCTTACAGGGAGGGTTCCAGCAGGATCTTCAGCTGGCCGCAGCGATCCTGACGGGCCACGCCCTTGTCCACAACCTCGTCCAGGCCGATGATGTCCGTGACCATGCCCGGGAAGCGGATCTTGCCGTTGGCCAGCATGTCCAGATACATCTGGATCTCCTCCGGCGTGTACACAAAGGAGCTGAGCAGGTCGATCTCCCGGGGAATCACCGGCGCCAGGGACAGCTTGTCCAGCGGCTCCCCCACGATCCCCACCAGGATCACCTGGCTCCCGGGCTTCGCGATCTGCATCACGCAGTTGAGCAGGCTCGCCTGGTTGCCCGCGCACTCCAGCGTCACATCCGCGCCGTCCGGGCTGCCCACCGCCGCCCGTACCTCCGCCGCCAGATCCGGGCTGGTCCGGGCGTTGATGCACACGTCCGCCCCGTATTCCTTCAGAAGCGGGAATTTCTCGCTGTTGGTGCCAATGGCCACCACTTTCCGGGCGCCCGCCGCCTTGGCGAGCTGGATCGCCGCCAGGCCGATGGGACCCGTACCGGACACCGCCACCGTGTCGCCGAACTTGAAGTTGGAACGACGCAGGGCGTGCAGGGATACGCAGATCACGTCAAAGAGCACCGCGTCCTTGGGATCCACTCCCTCCGGGATGGGGACGATCATGGTGTGCTCCACGTCCCCCACCAGCATGTACTCCGCAAAGCCCCCGTCCGGGCCGCCGATGCCGTTGGTACGGCCAAAGCCGTGGGCACAGATATTGGGCCGGCCGCTCCGGCAGGCGGAACAGCTCTCCTTGCAGTAGGACGGCGGCCCGCACAGCACCTTGTCTCCCACCCGGAAGCGGGTGACGCCCTCGCCCACCTGATACACCGTGCCCACGTTCTCGTGGCCCAGCACGATCACCGGCTTGACGATCTCATACCTGTAGGCCTCCATATCCGTGCCGCACACGCCGCAGTAGTCGATCTTGACCACCATCTGCCCGGGGCCCGCCTGGGGTATGGGCCGCTCCTCCACCCGCAGGTCTCCCGCTCCGTAAAATACCGCTGCTTTCATATTGTCATTCCTCCTTGTCTGGAAAAATGCCCGGGGTATGGCCCCGGGCATTGGTTCGCATATGGGCTCAGTTCAGGGGCAACTCCAAATAATCGGCGCAGGCCTGGAGCACGGTCTCCATCTTGTCCACGCAGTTGCCGTTCTGGGCCAGGGTGCGGCAGTCCGTGATGGCCACGTTCCACAGAGCCTCCACCAGAGTTTGGGTGTCCGTCTCATTCAGGCTCAGCAGCTTGCCGCCGGCTTCAGTCAGGGCGGCTTCCACACTGGCAGTCTCCTCTTCCATCAGCTGAATGCTGTAGGCGGTGGTGGCCTCCATGGCCTCCTGGAACAACGCCTAGGTGTCGGCGCTGAAACTGTTCCAGCGATCCAGGCTGATGGTGAAGTAGTTGCCCGCGGAGTACTCGTTCACGGAGATAAAATAGGGCGCGACCTCATGCCACTTCAGGGAGACCATGGGTGCCGTGGACATAAATGCGATATCCACAACGCCCTTGGACAAACTGTCATAAGCATCCCAGGGCATCAGAGTCTGTACGGTAAAGCCCAGAGACTCAAAGGCGGACTGGTTCATACCCACGCCCAACTTATAGGCTTTCAGCTCATCCAGAGTGGAGACTTCCTTCTTGGCAGCAAAGGCGTTGCCACCGTTGGCCATGAAGCCCAGCATCTTCACGCCCTGGGCCTCGATCTGGGCCTGGATCAGGGAGGCAGTAGCTTCGTTCTCATACACGATATAGTTGAAATAATCCACACACTTCTCCTGGCTCTCGTCGGTCTGGCCGGGGAAGTTCAGCAGTGGGAGCACGGCGCTGTACTGGGACTGGCCCAGCACGCTCATGTCAAAGGCCCCGGCCTGCAGAAAGCTCAGTTCCTCGCCGGTACCGGCCACGGTGCCGCCCCACTTGATGTCAAAGGTGATGGCGCCGCCGGACTTTTCTGTAATGTAGTCCGTGAAATAGGTGATGGCTTTGCCGCTGGTCTCGATCTCATTGAACGTGGTGGCAAACATCAGCTCCACCTCATCGTAGGCGGGGCTTTCAGCGTCGGGCGTACCCTCCGCGTCGGGCGTACTGCTCTCCGGCGCAGCGCTGGGCTCGGCACTGGGGGCGGTACTGGGTTCAGTCTCCCCACCGCAGGCGGCCAGAGCAAAGACCATGGTCAAGGCAAGAAGCAGGGCAAGGATCTTTTTCATTGTGATTCCTCCTATTAAAATTTCAGTTTGGACTATTGGATTCCCATGAGCCTTGGCAGGAACTGCACCACCTCCGGGATCATGGCCATAATATACACGCACACGATGTCCAGAACAAAGAAAGGTACGCAGCCCCGGAATATGGCCATGGGCCTCACCTTCAAAGCGTTGGACACGGCAAAGACGTTCATGCCAATGGGGGGCGTCATACCGGCCACGTCACACATGAATACCAGCATGATGCACAAAATATACTGGTCAAAGCCCAGACCGGTAAGCAGCGGGAAGATGACAGGCACGGTAATGATGATGATGGAGGGGATATCCATGACGCAGCCGCAGATCAGATAGAAGATAATGACCAGCGTGAACACCAGCATGGGCGGCAGATTGGCGCTGGCAATCAGATCCGCCAGGCCGTCCGCCAGGCCGGTCAGGGAGATGAAGCGGCTGAATATGGTGCCGGCCATGATGATGGGGAACATGCCGGCGTTCATGATGGCGGCCTCCCAGATGCAGTGGCCGATCTGCTTCATAGGCACCCGCTTGATAAGAGCGTAGATCAGCAGAGCAAACACGGCCACGGCGCCTCCCACGGTGGAGGGGAACCAACCCCATACCGCGCCGCCGATAATCAGGGCAAACACCAGCAGGATGGGCACCACATACCGCAGAGACTTGACCTTTTCCCCGAAGCTCACCTTGGGCATGCCCTTGGTGCTGGGCACCTTGCCGGGGCGGATCAGAGAATAGATGAAGATGAACACGCAGAGCAGAATCACCATGAGGACGCCGGCGCTCAGGCCATACATCAGCGTGTTGCCGATGGACATATTGGTGATCAGGCACCACATGATGATGGGAATGCTGGGGGGGGATCAGGGAGGAGAGCACGCCCGCGCCGGTGACGGTGCCGTAGGACAGGCTGCGGTCGTAGCCCTGGCGTTCCAGCTGAGGCACGGCCAGACGGCCGAAGACCACATTGCCCGCCACGGAAATGCCGGAGCAGGCACCAAACAGGGCATTGGCGCACACCACGGTGTACAGTAGGCCGCCCCGGACCCGCCCCAGCCACTTGTGCATGGCGTCAAAGGCGCCTTGGGCTATGCCTGTAACACTGGCCAACGATCCCACCAGCATGAACAGCGGCAGCACCGCGTAGGTGTAGTTTGCGCCCAGAGAAAAAGGCGCTGTGGTGAACTGGACTACCATCATCCGCACGCCGCCAATGGCAATGAAGCCCACAAAGGATCCGGCCAGCATGGACACGAAAATAGGGATACCCAGCAGCACCAGGGCGATCATTCCGGCAAAAGCCAGAATACCGATAGTCATTTCCGGTGTCACGGCTGTTCCTCCTTTCCAGGCTCGTCATCGGGGGGCACTGCGGCGGGATCAAACTCCATGCGGGGCGGCAGGAAAAACTCCCGCACCAGACTCCACAGAAAAGCTGCCGCCATCAGCAGGAATCCCAGGGCGATGATTGCCGCAATCAACCACATCTTCCGTGTGGACAGGCGCTTAATCTGTGCTTTCTTCTTCCCCTG
>CAKUHW010000092.1 GCA_934659415.1 uncultured Oscillospiraceae bacterium | reverse complement strand
CCGTGGACGCGCCGCCGCCCTGGACCTCCTCCAGGTCCCGCAGCACCGCCTCCGGCAGGGGGACTCCATTGCGCTCCATCAGCCTCCTGCTGCCCGCCAGCACCCGGCGGCCGCGGACCGCAGCCTCCACCCCGCAGCCCTTGACCGTCTGGGCCGACTCGGCCTCCCAGGCGGGCAGGTCTCCGGCGTACCGGAGCACCGCCCGGGCCAGGGGATGGTCCGACGCCCGCTCGGCCGCCGCCGTCAGGGCCAGGGCCTCCTCCGCCTGTCCGCAGTAGCTTCTGCACACGCACACCTCCGGGACCCCCTCGGTCAGTGTGCCGGTCTTGTCGAAGACGACGGTGTCGGTCCCGGCGTAGGTGTGGACGCTGTCGCCCCCCTTCAGAAGGATGCCCTCCTGAGCCCCCCGGCCGATGCCCGCCACATTGGCGATAGGCGCGCCGATCACCAGCGCGCCGGGGCAGGCCAGCACCAGCACGGTGATGGCCGTGTCCAGATCCCGGGTAAAAAGCAGCACCGCCGCGGCGATGACCACCACCGCCGGGGTGTAGTATTTCGCAAAGCGGTCGATAAAGCGCTCCACCGGGGATTTGGCGTCCTGCGCCTCCTCCACCAGGGCGATGATCTTTGCAAAGGTGGTGTCCTCCCCCACCCGGACGGCCCGCAGCTGCACGGTGCCGCTGTCCAGAATGGTCCCGGCGTAGAGGGTGTCCCCCTCCGCCTTGCGCCTGGGCAGGGACTCGCCGGTGATGCTCGCCTCCGCGGCATAGCCCTCGCCCCGGACCACCACGCCGTCCGCCGGGACCTTGCCGCCGGTCCGGACCAGCAGCAGGTCCCCGATCTCCACCTCGTCCGCGTCGATCTCCTCGGTCTCAAAGGCGCCGTCCCCGCCGGTCCCCGTGTTGCGGCAGGCGGTGGAGGGGGCCAGCTCCGTGAGGGCCTTGATGGCGGAGCGGGTCTTCTTCACGGTCTTCTGCTCCAGAAAGGAGCCCAGCTGGAACAGGAAGGTGACGATGGCCGACTCGTTGAACTCCCCGATGACGCACGCCCCCACCGCCGCGATGGTCACCAGCAGCTCGATACTGACCGTGCGCAGGCGCAGGGCCTGAACGGCCCGCAGCAGCACGGGCACGCCGGAAAGAACGAAGGCCGCCAGATAGCACCCCGCCGCCGCGCCCTCCGGCAGCGCGGTGCGGGAGAGGACCACGGCCAGCGCGATGAGCACCCCCGCCCCCCACAAAAGGGGCAGCGAAAGGCACCGGAGCCATCCGTTCAGTCTGATCAAACCATCACCCCATCGTTTTTCCGCGCGGCGCGCAGGCAGGGCGCACCGTCATAAAGAAATTCCTCCGCCGGCGGAGGAAAACTCAACTTATTTTTTGTTTTTCAGTGATCATATATTACCACATTTCCGGGATTTTTTCAAGTCTTGTAATCCCGCCGCCGGAGCGGTATAACTCTTCCGGAAGGGAGATGACCCACTGTGAACGATATGCTTGATCTGATCCGCTCCGCGCCGCCCCGGGCGGCGCAGGTGGAGGAGCTGCTGGCGTGCAACGCCGACAGCTCCCCCTACGGCCTGCGCCTGAACGCCGGTGAGGCGGCGCAGCTGCTGGAATGCCGGTCCCAGGCCCTGCGCAGCGCAGGCCGGGTGGAGCTGGGGGGCGGCATCCTGCCCCGGCTCATCCGGGCCTTCTGCGCCTCCCCCTATCTGGAGCAGGACAGCTACGCCGACACCCTGGCTCAGCTGCAGGAAGCCTTTTACTTCTGCAAGAGCGAGGCCCGCGAGCGCCTGAGCGACGGCGAGCTTCTGGACCTGATGGTCCGGCTCTTCAACGGACCGGCCCGGGGCTCGGCGGAGTACCTGGCCGAGACCTCTCTGGACGCCCTGTGCCGCCGTCTCCGGGAGGGCCGCCCCGCAGACGGGGACGAGGAGCTCTGCTGATGGGGGGCGGGCTCAGTCCGGTCCCGGCGGACGGGGCGGCGCAGGAGGAGCTGCTGGGCAAGCTGTGGGTCCTGCTGCGGCGGCAGGCGGCGCTGTACTGCGGAACGGACTCCACCTCCCTGCCGGAGGAACTGCTGCGGGAGCTGCTGGAGTCCATGCTGTATACCCTCACCCTCGGCGGCGGGCCCGGCCCGGAGGAGGAGGGAGAGGCCGCCCTGGCCCGGGGCCGGGAGAAGCTGGAGGCCGCCCTCCGGGATGCCCGGACCTGCTGGGAGGCCCTGCGCCGGGAGCCGCCCGGGGCGGAGAGCGTCTTCTACCGGGAGACCCTGACCGGGCTGCGGCAGTTTTTCGCCCGGTACGATCTGCGCTTTTTCGCCCATCAGATCCCCTGCGCCATCGACTATCCGCCCCTGCGCCCGGTGCCGGAGTCCCTGCGGGGGGCCTGCTGGGTGGAGGAGTACCTGCGGCGGCTGACCTGGGAGCGGCGCTTTCTGGACCGCTTCGACCCTGCGGATCTGGCCAGGCTGTACCGACGCACCCTGCCCGATTGGCGGGAGATGTGCTTCAGCCTCTGCCAGTCGCCCCTGACCAACGCCCTGGGTCTGGCCCTGCTGGGCCGGGACCCCCGGGGACTGGACGTCTCCCCCGCCGGACGCAGGGCCCTGTGCGCCCTGCTGGAGGGGACCGGCCGGGAGGGGCTGGCCGCCCTGCTGGAGCGCGCCGCCCGCCGGATATGGGCCGGAGAGGAGGACGGGGCGGCGGCATATTTCGCCCTGACCGCCCGGGACCTCGCCCCCCGGCTGGAGGCCGCCGCAGCCCGGGGAGACCTGTCCTGTGTGTTTCTCACTCTGTGAGGAAAAACCGGGGCTTTTTTGGCCGTCTCGATTGTTTTTTCCCGCGGGAAATGCTATACTGTCAGACGAGATCCTATAGAGCGAGGAGACGATCGCAATGGTTGAGCATTTTGAAGAAAAACTGCGGGAGTACGCCCGTCTGCTGGTGGAGGTGGGCATGAACCTTCAGCCGGGGCAGACCGCCCGCATCGGCGCGGCGGTGGAGTGCGCCCCCCTGGCCCGGCTGTGCGTGGAGGCCTGCTACGACCGGGGCGCCCGGGACGTGGCGCTGGACTGGAGCGACAGCTTCATCACCCGGCAGCGGTACCTGCGGGCGGAGGAGGAGGTCTTCTCCCGGTTCCCCCACTGGCAGGAGGAGAAGTATAACTGGATGCTGGAGCAGGGCTGCGCCTCCCTGGCCATCGTAGGCTCCGACCCGGAGATGCTCAAGGGGGTGGCCCCCGCCCGCATCCAGGCCGCGGAGAAGGCCGCCGCCCAGCCCACCAAGCGCTGGTACGACGCCATGATGGCCAACCGCTTCCAGTGGTGCGTGGGGGCCTATCCCACCCTGGCCTGGGCAGAGAAGATGTTCCCGGACAAGAAGGGCCAGGCGGCGCTGGACGCCCTGTGGGAGGCCATTTTCTCCGTGTGCCGCATCACCGGGAACGGCAGGGCCACGGAGCGCTGGCAGGCCCACGTGGAGGCCACCGCCCGCCGGGCCAGGCAGCTCAACGACTATAACTTCAAGACCCTGCACTACGTAAACTCCCTGGGCACCGACCTGACCATCACCCTGCCGGAGCACCATGTGTGGGCCGGCGGGGCCGACGTGAACGAGGCGGGCGTGCCCTTCGTGGCCAACATCCCCACGGAGGAGATCTTCACCGCCCCCCGGTGGGACGGCGTGGAGGGCCGGGTGTACGCCGCCCTGCCCCTGGCGCTCAACGGAAATCTGGTGAAGAACTTCTGGATGGAGTTCAAGGGCGGCAGGATCGTGGGCGTCCACGCGGAGGAGGGGGAGCAGGTGCTGCTGGACTCCATCGGCCTGGACGAGGGCTCCTCCTACCTGGGCGAGGTGGCCCTGGTGCCCTACGACTCCCCCATCCGCAACCTGGGCCTGCTGTTCTATGAGACCCTGTTCGATGAGAACGCCTCCTGCCACCTGGCCTTCGGGGCCGCCTATCCCAACTGCGTGAAGGGCGGCGAGACCATGAGCGAGGAGGCGCAGAAGGCGGCCGGGCTCAACCAGTCCGCCAACCATGTGGACTTCATGGTGGGCACCGCCGACCTGTCCATCACCGGCGTCACCCACGACGGCCGGGAGGTCCCCGTGTTTGTAAACGGCAATTTCGCCTTCTGACCTCTTTTTCCATCAATCTGTAAGGAGGGACCCATATGGGATACCGGGAAACTTACCGCCGCTGGCTGGCGGCCCCCCAGCTGTCTGACGCCGAGCGGGCCGAGCTGGAGTCCATCGCCGGGGACGACAAGGAGATCGAGAGCCGCTTCTTCGCCCCCCTCTCCTTCGGCACCGCCGGTCTGCGGGGCATCATGGCCGTGGGGCTCAACCGGATGAATGTCCACGTGATCCGCCACGCCACCCAGGCCTTCGCCCATGTCATTCTGGCAGAGAGCCCCGAGGCCCCGGAAAAGGGCGTGGCCATCTGCCACGACTGCCGCAACCACTCCCGGGAGTTCGCCCTGGCCGCCGCCGGCGTCATGGCGGCCAACGGCATCCGGGTGCGGCTGTTCGAGGACCTGCGCCCCACCCCGGAGCTGTCCTTCGCCGTGCGGGAGTACGGCTGCCAGGCGGGCATCAACATCACCGCCAGCCACAACCCCAAGGAGTACAACGGCTACAAGGTCTACTGGGAGGACGGGGCCCAGCTGCCGCCGGAGCACGCGGAGAAGATCGCCGCCGCCATGCGGGAGCTGGACGTATTTGAGGACGTGCGCACCATGGACTGCGCCCAGGCGGAGCGGCAGGGCCTGATCACCCTGATGGGTGCGGAGACCGACGAGAAGTTCCTGTCCAACGTCATGGGTCAGGTGACCGACCGCTCCGCCGTGGAGCAGGTGGCCGACCGTTTCAAAATGGTGTACACCCCCTTCCACGGCTGCGGCTACCGGCTGATCCCCGAGGCCCTGCACCGCATGGGCATGAAGCATGTGATCTGCGTGCCCGAGCAGATGGTCCTCGACGGGAACTTCCCCACCGTGCAGTCCCCCAACCCGGAGAACCCCGAGGGCTTCTATCTGGCCGTGGACATCGCCCGGCGGGAAAATGCGGACTTTATTCTGGGCTCCGACCCGGATGCCGACCGCATCGGCATCATGGTGAATACCGGCGGCGGGGAGTACGCGGTGCTCACCGGCAACCAGACGGGGGTGCTCATGCTGGACTATCTCCTGGGGGCGAAGGAGCGGGCAGGCACCCTGCCGGATCACCCCGCGGCCCTCAAGACCATCGTCACCACCGAGATGGCCCGGGCCGTGGCCGAGGCCCACGGCGCAGCCTGCTATGACACCTTCACCGGCTTCAAGTTCATGGCCCAGAAGAAGGACCGGCTGGAGCGCGCCGGGGAGGGCAAGGTGATCTTCTCCTACGAGGAG